>DATLQY010001139.1:0-13237 GCA_035534975.1 Pirellulales bacterium | reverse complement strand
CGTTCAGGCTAAACAACGGAGTTTCAGCGAGGCGGCGCCAGTAGTACCATTCGAAACCTCGCAGGTCGTCGTCAGCCCCTTGCGGTCGGTGCTCGTCGACGAGCGCCACCAGTCTTCCCAGCCGCGTCTCCTCCCAGGCATTCTGGGCCAGGTTCATGTGAGCGGCATAGACGTGTCGTTGCGCCCGTTTGGCTTCCGCCTCGGCCCGGTCGCGCTCACGGGCTGTCATCCGTTCGGCGAGCAAAGCCCGCCTGGCCTCCCCTTCGGCCCGGTCGCGCTCGCGCGCGGTCGCCAGCTCGGCCAGCGTCGCCTGGAACGCCAGCCAGGCGCTCACGGTGGTGGCGGCGATCAGCAGCAGGGCAAAAGCCGCCGCCGCCCAGAGCAGCTTGCGGTTTTTATGAGCAAATTTGCGGAGCTTGTAGGCGGCCGAGGGCGGGCACGCCTCCACCGGTTCATCGTTGAGATAACGTTCGATGTCGCGGGCCAGGCCGTTGGCCGTCTTGTAGCGCCGGTCGCGATCTTTGTCCAGCGCCTTCATGACGATCCAATCGAGGTCGCTGCGCAGCTCGCGCGTCAGCCTCTCCGGCTCGAGCTTCCGCTGCGCCGAGACCGACGCCAGCGCCCGCTTCGACTCGCTCAGCCGGGTGCTCGGCTTCGGTGGGTCCTCCTCGCGGATCAGCCGCAACGCCTCGGCGATCGCCGTTTGCTTGAGGCGTTCCCGAGTCAGTGGCGTCGTGCCCGTCAGCAATTCGTACAGAAGCACGCCGAGACTGTAGATATCGGCCCGAGTGTCTACGTCGCGAGCATTGAACTCGGCCTGCTCGGGACTCATGTATTCCAAAGTGCCGACGATGCCGCCGAAGCTCGTTGCCAACGTCCGTTCGGTCAATCGCTCGCCGAGCGCCTTGGCGACGCCGAAGTCGATGATCTTGGGTACCGGCACGCCGTCATAAGCGGCGACCAGCACGTTCGTTGGTTTGAGATCGCGGTGAATCACGCCCTTCTGGTGGGCGTGCTGTACCGCCTGACAGACGGTCGCGACCAATGCGAGTCGATGGCGCGGAGTAAGCTGCTGCTCGTCGCAATATCGGGTGATGGGCGCCCCCTTGACCAGTTCCATCACGAAATACGGTCGCCCCGAGTTGGTCGTTCCCCCGTCGAAGACGCGGGCGATGCTGGGGTGTTCCATCATCGCCAGGGCCTGACGCTCGGCTTCGAAGCGGGCCACGACCTCGCGCGTGTCCATGCCCGGCTTGACGATTTTCAACGCCACGATGCGACGGATCGGCTGCTGCTGTTCGGCCAGAAACACCACACCGAAGCCCCCCTCGCCGATCTGCTCGACCAGTTTATAGCTACCGATCCGCGTGCCCGGACCCTCGTTGACGGCGGCGACGATGATCGGAGACACCGCCGGGAACTTGAGAAAGGCCCCATCGTCATCATGGACTCGGAGCAATGCCTGGACCCGTTCCATCAAGTTTGGGTCGTCGTCACACGCTTGCTTCAGGTACGCAATGCGCGCATCCGGCGCCCCGATGCGGCGCGCTGTGTCGAAGATCGCTCGTTCATCAAGCTTCGGCATCGTTCTTCGATGGTGGCTGGGGCAGAGCCTAAGCGATGCCCCGGTCGCGATCGAGCCGGGGCACCGCTGACGCTCTGCCACCAGCCACCGCTACCTTCTCGTTGCAAAATGTCTTATGGTCGGACGCGTGATGCATAATACAGTGCGAAAAGCGATGCTCGATTCCCCGACACGGGTGCCAAAAAAATCGGCCGAAACGGTATTCACGTTCGAATGTCGCTGGTTCCTTCCATTTCGAGGCGGAGCCACGAGCGGGCATAAGCCCAATCGCTATCGGCCGTTGAGGTGGCAATCCCCAGCGCTTCAGCCGCCGCATCGATGGTCAGCCCGGCAAAAAAACGCAGCTTGACCAGTTCAGCCATGCGCTGGTCTTTCTCTTCAAGCTTGTCCAATGCGTCATTCAACGCCAGCAGATCGAGGTCCGGTCCGGCCGAAGCCAGTGCCAGATCGACCAACTCGACCCGATGACAGTCTCCCCCGGCTTTGAGAGTTCGTTTGTGCCGGGCACGTTCGACCAGGATTCGCCTCATTGCCTCCGCCGCGGCGGCGAAAAAGTGCCCCCGGCTGTTCCATTGCTGGGGATGTTCGTTGCCCACCAAACGCAAATACGCCTCATGGACCAGGGCCGTCGCCTCCAGGGTCTGGCCGGGCGATTCCCGCGCCATCTTCTGCGCCGCCAGCCGGCGCAGTTCCTCGTAAACCAGCGGTAGCAACTCCTCGGCGGCGTGAGGCGCACCGCGTTCGATGTTCGACAAGATGAGGGTGACATCGTTGTTCATGAGGCGCGGGCTCAGCGAGAACCTAGTCTATACCCCGATATCCAGCACGTGCAAGTTCGCAGAGGTAATCTAGGCCAATGAGCCCGCCGCCACTCGCTTGAGCATGGTCGCGAACGGCACGCGCGACAACGCTCCCACAGGGGTTCCGAGCCGAGTCGGGCCGCCGAGAGCCTGGGCGACGACTGTACGGTCAGTTGGCGGAAGTCGTCGGCCAGCTCGCATCTTTTCCCGTACGATTTTGCCGAAACGGCGCATCGGCGTCGGCGGGCCCGCTTTCGGCCGGCTCGTCCTGTGCCGCGGCGACTTGCCCCTGCGCGGCGACGAACGTTGCGAGTACCAGGATGGCCCCGACATGTCGTGAGATGTGCGTGATTCGGCTACATGTCATTCCGGGTCTCCAATTAGTATAAACGCCGCCCAGTAGTAGGGGTGCTCGAATGGCCGCGCCGATTTGACGGAGTGTCGCAGCGCGCCGGTAGCCTTGCCAACGCGTTCGACCACCGGCAAGCCTTTGACCAGTTTCTCCACTTCCTCAGCCGACAACTCCCGCAGCCAGCGCTTGGCCTCGGCCAAGGCCTCGGCTTTCGGCAGAGGTTGGTGCAGGCCCTCGCGCTTGGCCAGCAGATTCTCGTAAAACCGCACCATCAACAGCGCGGTGGCCGTATCATCGACCTTCCACTGGCTCAAGACGAGGCTCCTCGCTCCCGCCAGCAGCAAGGCCTGCGAAAAGCCGACAAACCCCTCGCCGCCGCTGTACTTGCCCAAGCCGCTTTCGCACGAACTGAGCACGACCAGATCGGCATTGAGCTTCCAATGACTCAAGATGTGGGCGGCGGTGAGCCGGCGCTCGTCCATGACCTGGTTCACCGTATCCTTCTCCGGCCGAGCAGACAAATCTGCTTGCGACAAGATCAGCGCCGATTGCAATGGCGATCGCTCGTCGAGCTCACCGTGCGTGGCGAAGTGCAGCACGTCGAATTCACCGAGGCGCCCCGATGTCGCCGATTCGTCGAGCCGCTGCCGACTGGCCTCAGCGCCGAGCAGCTTGTCGGCCCCGGGAAAGAGCCGTGAAACGGCTTCAACTTCACGGCGCGAGCCGGGCAGCGGAGAGTAAATCGAACCTCGCAAGGTATGAGCCAAAAGCGCTATGGCGATTTCTCGCCGTGCCAACTCGGCGGCGGGCTGGGACGAAAGCTGCACACCCAGCGGGCCCGGCTCGACGATGAGCTTCCGCGCCTCGCCCCCGCGCCAGACCTCGATGGGCACCTTCGGCTGGGCGCCGTCGAGATCTGGTTTGAGATTCGTAGCAGCTTCTTGCATCACCCCTTTGACGTCGCCAAAGGCGTCCAGCCGCAGGCCGCCATAACTTAGCAGCACGTCGCCGGCAGACAGGCCGGCGCGTGCCGCGTTCGAACCCGGTACGACCATCGCCACAAACACACCATGATCCGGCGGACTGGTCGAGGTGGGATCGTCAGCCCGCGCAAAGGAGGGGTCGCCGAGGGCAAGCAGTCTTGAGTGCGCGTCGATCCCAGGCCGGCCCGCACGTCGTTGGCGCAACCAGGCGAACACCGTACACGAAGGCGCATAGCTCACGGCGAAGGTCGCGCCGTCGCCCGATGCCTCCAAGAGGGGCTCGATCGGCACGCCCGCCATGGCGCGCGACGGCAACACGATCAGTCGTCTCACGGCAGGCAGACCGTTTTCGGCCCCAAGCAAGGCCAAGAGGGGTTTGAGACGTTGAACGCACAGGGCTGCGAGCGGCTTTTTCCAATCGGGGCCGGCCACGGGGGACTGCTCGCTTATCGATTGCCGAACCTCGCCGATCAGTTCATCATCTTCGTTGGTCCAAGCGCCCCCCTCGCCGCTGCCGGCGAGCTTGATCCATGCCGGATTGCCTTGCCGCCGGCAAACACCGGCCCAATGCTCTCCGTTGGGGTCCGCGGCCAGCGGCAGTGCGGATTCATCGAGCCAGACGACGAGCGCGGCGTCGTCCGGCAGAGATGATTGAATCGCCGCCAGGTCATAGGACTCTCCCGCCAGCGGGCCATAGCGCCGCGCTAGTTCGGCCATGAACTCGGTGAACTCGGCCTGGGCGTCGTCGCGCCGGGTGCGCAGCTCCGAGACTCGCCGTCGTCGCTCGCCGTCGTCGCCGGTCGATTTTGCCAGACCCGCGAGTTCCTGCTCGAGCCCTTCGCACCGATCACGGAGCGCCTGCTCGTGGAGCCGGTCCTCGTCGATAAGCGGCAATGCGCGGCGTGCCGAGAGGTCGTCGAACAAACCTCGCGCCAGGTTTGCTTCAAGGTTCGCCCACGCCTGCGCCGCCAGACCAAGCCGCGCCTGGCACGCCGCGAGACGCGGCAACGGCGATAGCCTGTCGCCAAACTCCGCCCGGTCCAGGCCGGTGAAACTCACGCTGAGTCTGGCGGCTTCGTACCTCTCGGCCGCGGCGGTCCACTCGGCTTCCGCTTCGGGGTACTTTCCCTGGATCTGTAGGGTCGCGGCGAGGTTGCGGTGGACGGCGGCCGTGGCGGGGTGTCGTTCGCCGAGCTCCTGGCGGAGCACCGACAATGAGCGTTCCAGCAGCCCTTGCGCCTCGGCGTGCCTCCCCTGGCTCATGAGGACCTTTGCCAGGAGGTTGAAGCACATGGCGACGTCGGGGTCGTTTTCCCGCGCCGCCAGTTCACGAACCGCCAAAGAGCGCCGCACGTGCGGTTCGGCTTCCACAGACTTACCCTGTTGAAGCAGGTTGGCCGCAAGGTTGTGGTGGACGAGTGCCGTTCTGGGGTGTTCGTCGCCTTGCGTCCGCTCCCAAATTCCCAGGGCGGTCCAGTGAAGCGTTTCCGCTTCGTCGAATCGCCGCTGGCGCTCCAGATTGACCGCCAGGTTCTCGGTCGTACCCGCCGTCGTTTGGTGCTCCTCCCCTAACGCCGAGCGTTGGTTGATCAACGCTTGAAGTAACAGGGGTTCGGCCTCGGCGTGTTTACCCTGGGAGTCGAGGTTCCAAGCCAACGCCTCGTACGAAGCGACCGTCTCGGGGTGCTCCTCGCCAAACACCCTGCGGTGGACGGCCAAAGCCCGCAGGTGCAACGCCGCGGCCTCCGCGTAACGTCCCTGATGCGTGAGGTTGCTCCCCAGATCCCGGTAACACAGGCCCGTCTGCGGGTGGCCATCGCCGAGCGTTTCGCGATCGATTTCCAACGCTTGGCGAAGGAGCGATTCAGCCTCGGCGAACTTTTGCTGGCTGCCGAGGTTACCCGCCAGGCCTAAGTATCCATTGGCGGTTTCCGGATGGCGTTGGCCGAGCGTCCGCCTTTGAATTCCGAGCGCCTTGCGAAGCAGCGGCTCGGCCTCCGCGTGCTTTCCCTGGGCGCTCAGGTTCATGGCCAGGTTGTGGTAACCGACCGCGGTCATGGGGTGGTCGTCGCCGTGGACTTTCCGGAATATCTCGGAGGCCTTCAGGTACAACGGCTCGGCCTCGGAGTATTGGCCCAGGTTGTACAGGTTCGCGGCCAGATTGAGGTAACTGATGGCCGTATCCGCATGCTCCTCGCCGAGCGTGCGCTGCGAAATATCGAGCGCACGCCGAAAGTGCGGTTCGGCCTCGGCGAACCTCGCCAGGTGCAAGAGGCAGGTCGCGAGATTGTTGGCCTCGGTAGCCGTATTGGCACCATCCTGGCCGTCCAGCCGCTCGCGCAGCGCCAGCGCCTGCCGACACATCGGTTCGGCTTCCACGTACTTGCCCTGGTGAATCAGGTTGGCGGCCAGGTTGTTGCAACTGCTGGCAGTGTCGGAGTGCTCTTCACCCACGGTTTGGCGGCGGTCCGCCAGCACCTGCCGGAACAGGGGCTCGGCATCGGCGTACTTGCCCTGATGGTCGAGGTTTTGCGCCAGGTCGTCGATGGTCGCGACGGTATTCGGATCTTGGGCGCCAATCACCCGGCGCTGAATCGCCAGGGCGCGACGGAACGACGGCTCGGCCTGGGCGTACTTGCCACTGCGATCGAGCGCAATGGCGAGGCCGCGGTATCCCTGGGCCGTCATCGGGTTCTCTTCGCCCAACGCCTCGCGGAAGATCGTGAGCGATCGCTCGTGCAACGGATGAGCCTCGGCCGGCCGGCCACTGTTCCCAAAGAATACTGCCAAACCGTAGAGCGCGGTCGCCGTCTCGTGGTCTGCCGGGCCCAGGTGTCGTTCGTAGATCGCGGCCACGCGTTGTTTGAGCGCGATGGCGTCGGCAAGCCGGCGTTCTTGGAACGCCGCCATGGACTGTTCGTCGAGCGCCTTCGCCTCGGCCAGCTCGGCGCGGGCAACCGCCTCCAGACCGGCAGCCCGTTCCAAAGTCGCCAGCAATCGCCTGGCGTCTTGGGTTTGCCAGTGGGCGACGCCTTGCTCGCGGGACCGCAACTTGAGCAGTTCCCGCGCGGGTGCTTGCGCGTCCGCAAAGTCACCACTCTTGAAGAGTTTTTCGATACGTTGATTCAATTCATCGGCCAGCTCGGCATCATCGCCCGTCAGATTGTGCCGAAACGGCGCATCGGCGTCGGCGGGCTTGCCTTCGGCCAGCTCGTCCTGTGCCGCGCCGGCTTGCGCCTGCGCGGCGACGAACGTTGCCAGCAGCAGGACGACCCCGACATGTCGTGAGATGTGCATGATTCGGCTATAGTTCATTCCGGGTCTCCAATCAGTATGAACGCTGCCCAGTAAATGCCGTGAGATTATCGCGTTCATCGTTGGTCCTTCAAGTCGGATGGCACGTTGGGTAAAACATCGAACGCGATTGCCCTCACGGCGGCGACACTCCGACGTGCTTGCAACTTGCGGCACAGTTCGGCCAATGCCGCCGGGCCGTGCTGCGCCGTACCGACCCGCTGCCGTGCCAGCGGCTCGAGCCGGTGACCATCGAACGACCACCCAGTCGCACCAACGGCATGCCAGTGGTCGACGTCGACTCGCGGCGCCCAGTCGTCGAAGGCGCCCAACGGCTCGCGCGAGGCCACCAGCACGAAGGCCGTGCCTCCGGCGGCGTCGAGCGTCAGGTAATCGTCCGGTTTTACGGGGCAAACAAAGCGCCGCACGCACTCGATGGTCACTTGCTCGGCGTCGGGCTCGGGAAAGAGCAACTGGCAGCTTGCGTCCGGATTGACAGCCAAGAGGTAGGCATAGCAGGGCACGTCCATTTCCGCCTCGACGGCCACCCGGTCGCCGACGCGAGTACCGCCGCCGTGATCGCCCAAGTTGCCCAATGACGTCATTTCGTCAGCGGGCCCCGCGCGAAACTGCTCGATCCGCATCGTTGCCTTGATTTCATCCGGCGGCGCCGTCGAGGGTTCGATCGTTGCGGCCTCGGCGCCGGCATTGCCAAACACCCCGACCTTCGGCGAAACGCCGCTCCCCGATGGGTCAGGGCGTCCGCTCCAGCGCGAAGAGATCCCGTACAAGACCGCGCCGATCGCCACGAACGGCACGACGACAATTGCGGCGAGTTGAACCCGCGACAAAGGGCGCCGTTTGCCGACCGCGCGATGTGTCGCCGCGCCCGCGGGCTTCGCGCCATGCCCGAGGTCTTCCAACAATTCTTCCGCCGATAGATAGCGGTCCTCCGGCCGCTTGGCCATCAGCATCTCCATCATGGCGGCCGTGACCGGCGGTACATCGGGCCGCGATTCGAGCACGCACGGAGGCGGCTGCAACGCGTGCGCCCTGAGTTTCTCGATTGCCGAGCCGCCGGCGAATGGGGGACGACCAGTCAATAGGTAGTACCAGGTGCAGCCCAGACTGTAGAGATCGCTGCGGGCGTCGGCCCGGCTGGCGTCCTGGGCCTGCTCTGGTGCGATATAGTCGGGTGTGCCCATGAGCAAGCCGGCCTGCGTGCGCGTGGCATCGGTCGCTTGCGACTCGCTCGCGGCCAATTGCGCCAGGCCCAGGTCCAAGAGCTTCACCTGGCCTTGGGGTGTGAGCATCAGGTTCGATGGCTTGACATCGCGGTGTACGATCCCGTGCTTGTGGGCGAAGGCCAGCGCCTCGGCCGCCTGACGGACGCAGTCGTGCGCCACGTCGCAAGGCAGGGTACCCGACTGTGCGACCTTCGCTTGCAGGTCGTTGCCCGGCACGTATTCCAGCACCAGATAGACACGGCCCTCGTGCTCCCCGGCGTCGTGGGCCACGGCCAGGTTGGGGTGCGTGCCCAGTCGTCCCTGGGCGCGAATCTCGGTATGGAAGCGCCGCAGCCGCTCCGGTGCGTCGGAGCGTTGGCCCGGCAGCACTTTAATCGCCACGCTGCGGCCCATCATCTTGTGCTCGGCCAGGTAGACCTCGCCCATTCCGCCGGCGCCGAGCAGCCGCTCGATGACATATTCGCCTAGCCGGTCGCCGGCCGCCAGCGGCTCGTAAGCGACTCCACCCACCGTGTCGCCGGGCGTCCACGTCCGCGTGGCCTCCAGGCGCGAATCGCCGGCCAGCACCCGGCCGGCGTCGTGTAAAGCGGCGATTACGCGCAGGTCGGAGAGCGCCTCGACACTGTCGCGGCGTTCGGCGAGCCATGGTTCGGGCGCGGATTGCTCGCCGCGCCGCAGTGCCTCGCAAAAGTCGTCATAGACTCCGGCCAACCTCGCGTCGACGGGACCGGGCACGTGTTCGTCGTCCATCATGGTTCGTCTCTCAACTCCTCGCGGAGGCGGCGGACCGCCCGCACCCATAGTTGCCGTACCGCTTCGGCCTGGCGATCCATCCGCGCGGCGATCTCGGCGAAGGGCAAGTCGTCGAAATGCCGCAATTCCAACACCCGGCGGTGGTCGGCCGAGAGCCGCTCTAAAGCCGCCAGCAGCCGGGCCGCCCGCTCGCGCCGCGCCGCCAACTCCGGCGAACCATCGCCCGGCGCCAGCGGTCCGCGCTCGCGCTCGGCGGTGAGCGACTCCTCGATCCGCACGTCGCGGACCTCGCGTCCCCAGTGGCGCAACGTGTGCAGCGCTTCGTTCCGCACAATTGCCGCCAGCCACGCCAGCCATTGCTCGGGCCGCTCGCCGCGCAATTGGTCGAGCCGCTCGCACGCCGCCAACAGTGCCTGCTGCACGAGATCCGAGGCGTCGACTTTGCCAGGCAATCGGCCTCCGAGCAGCCTGTCGGCCACACTCTTCAAGTACGGCCGGTAGCGGTCGGCGAGGGTCCAAAAGGTCGCTTCGTCGTATTTGGCCGCGGCGGCGAAAGGCGCCTGCTCGTCTGACGGATCTCGTGCTGCCAAAGACAAAGACCCCGTGAAGCTGGGAAGTGTGACGGCCGCCTTTCAATTTTCCCAGATTGCGCGCGAGTTGTCGAGACCTGACGTGGTCGGCGATCCACCGCCGAGAGCACGCTTACGGGCGCCACCTTTCGACCATGTCGAGAGCCGATTGCTGCACCGATGACGACGCCGCGGCGTCGATGAATAGCCTTAGCATCGGTGCATTCGCCGAGCGAGAGGTTCGTTGCCGCCGAAATCACGTCGGGCTCTTGGTTGGCGGTGAGTAGAGAGAAACCCTGGTAGACCAGCCCATTGGCGGCGCAGAACTCGCGAACACGACGATCCCAGTTCCGGACGGCGTAGCACCGGTTTTGAACGATGCGGGGCCGGACCTTTGCTTGCATGCAGAGACGCTGGAGCTGCTCGAGGGTTACGTTGCTGATCCCGAGAAGGCGGGTCCGGCCGCTGTCGTGGAGGGCTTCCATCGCCCGCCAGGCCGCCCAGTCTGCCGGCGATCGACGCCGCGATGGCCTTCCCGACCGCCGCCTCGTGGTAATGGCGGCGCTGGTTGGCCGTATCGATGCCTCGAAATCCGTGCCCGATGGCAAGCTCTGTGAGACGCTGCGTTTCCTCCTCCTTCCAAGCGGTCCCGTACAGGAAACGGGGAACTCGAACTCCGTCGATCAACAAAGTCTGTTCGGGCATCGACGTCTCCGGCTCAGGCTCGCGATCGTTTCGGAAGGTAAGGTCATCAGCTTGACGCATGCGCCGGCGTGGGGCAAGACCGGCCGCTCGGTCAGCCCAGCCCAGCTCGCCCGCCGCCGGGCTCGGCGAGGGCTACTGACCCTTGCCACTTTTGCCGCTTGCTGCCCTCGCCGCCGGCCCGGCCCAGCGTAGCTCGGCCTGGTGCTTTCGCGTCGCTGTTGGGTTTGGTAAGGTCAAGGTCGACCGCGAGGCCGACTACGCCCGCGCATTCGACCTATTCAGAAAACGGTACGGAGCGGCGCCGGCACGAAGCTGATGACGACCGAGTGCGTCATTATCCCAAGAGCAATCGATCCACCGGAAAGCGAAAACGATGATCAATCGGGTCTACATCGACAACTTCAAGTGTTTCGTCAATTTCGAGTGTCGCCCGCAGTCGCTGCAACTGCTCCTGGGCGACAATGGAACGGGCAAGACGACCCTGTTCGACGTCTTGGAAACGCTCCGCGACTTCGTTTGCACGGGTACGGAGTTGATGACGGCCTTCCCGTCGAACACGCTCACGGCTTGGGACAACCGAGCGGAACAGCGCTTCGAGCTGGGAATGGCGGGAAACGGCGGCGAGTACGTCTACCGCCTTGTCGTCGAGCACGACCGCGCCGGTCCGCGGAACCGGATCAAGGCCGAACGGTTGGAGTTCGACGGCCAACCGCTTTATGAGTTCGACGGCCACGAAGCGCACCTGTACCGCGACGACTTTTCGCCGGGGCCGGTCTTCCCCTTCGATTGGTCGCGCTCGGCCATTCCGACGATTCCCGAACGCGGCGACAACCAATCGCTGAGCTGGTTCCGCCGCCAACTTCGCAAGGTCTATGTTTTCTCGCCCGACCCGCTACGAATGCTCACTCGAAGCGAAGCCGAGCTCGACAAGCCCGACCGAGAGCTGCACGACCTGGTTTCGTGGCTGCGGCACCTTTCGCAGGAGTCGGTCGATACCGTCTCGCGGCTGCGCGACGTCTTGCGCGACGAGGTGATCGAGGGGCTCGACAACATGAAGCTCGAAAAAGTGAGCGAGGCGACCCGGGCCTTGAAGTTCGAGTTCAAATTCGCCTCGAAGGGCAACGGACGGGCGTTCAGCCTTCTGTTCGACCAGCTCTCGACGGGTCAGCGAAATCTGGTGGCCCTGTTCGCCATCCTGCACGCCGCCGTCGAAAAGGACGCCACGGTTTGCATCGACGAGCCCGACAACTACGTGGCGCTGCGCGAGCTGCAGCCTTGGCTCACGCTGGTTCGCGATCGCGTCGAAGACGAAGACGGGCAATGCCTCTTGATCTCGCACCATCCAGAGCTGATCAATTATTTGGCCGCCCAGCACGGCCTGCGGTTCTTTCGTGAAGAAATGGGGCCCACGCGGGCCCAGCCCTTCGACGGCAAGACCGATGAGCTGATTGCACCCGCCGAAATCGTGGCCCGTGGATGGGACCAAACGTAGCGCGGAACTCATTCCGTTAATCGACGTAGCACGGAATTCATTCGGTCGGCAGGTGACCCACGGTGGAGTAGCCATGGCCAAAAAGAAAGGAGTGCGCGTCACGATCGTAGTCGAAGACGAACGTCTGGAGCGCTTCTCGCGAAACGTGCTACTCGAGTTCGGATTCAGTCGCCACGAGCTGCGCGTGGTGCCGTACCCGGTGGGCCGCGGTTCCGCCAAGGACTGGGTCGAAAAGCATTATCCTATTGAAGTCCGCGCATTGCGCAGCAAGGCACACCAAAAGCTAGCTTTACTCGTCGGGACCGACGCTGACGAACGCTCGGTGGCGGAACGGTTCCGTAGCCTGGCCCGTGCGCTGCAACGACACGATGTGCCCGCCAGAATGGACGACGAACGAATCGTGCTCTGGGTGCCCAAGTGGAACATTGAGACCTGGATGTTGTATTTGTCGGGCGATCCGCGCGACGAGGACCACGACTACAAACACGACGTCAAGAAACCCGACTTCACGGCCGTCGCCAAAGCCTTCGTCGCGGAATACCGGCGGTTCGAAGATGACGATTCAATCGAGGCGCTGGCATCGCTACGGGTCGCGTTCGTGGAAACCGAGCGCTTTGGAGTCTGACCTCAATCGCCAAAAGACTTGCGGCTCACGCGTTGAACGCCACCGACTTTGTGGCTCATAAAACGCCCTTCCTGAGACACAAGCGGATTTGTGATGAACCGATGAGCGGAAAGTCCGTTTCATCGCGCGGCGTGACACGGCCGCCGTCGTCTTCGAGCGCATTGAAGAAGCCACGGCGTACCTGGCGCGGCCCCAGTTCGAATATTCGAACACCTTCGAGAGCTACGTCTATCAGATCACCTACAGCGACGGCTCGGAGTTCCAGCGTAGCGTGCGCTCCATCGCCGGGCTCCGGTCGCTACATGACGAGATCCATGCCCTCGCCAACCACATGGCGGCGATCACTGCAAACTACCCCAAGCATAAAACGGCCATAGCCGGTCGATTTCGATTCCGACCGCACGACGACCGAGCCAACAAGGCCATTCCGCGATGCGTCGACGACTATCGGAGCGGAAACGCGCCCGATGGTCTATTTTGCTTTCAGGGTCATGGGCCTGCGCCTTTTTGTTGGTTATGATACCGACATAGGATTTGCGCATTGGCGACGACTGTTTGTCCGCCGAGCGAATGCGGGATCACATGGTCGGCATCGTATTCCGCCCAGGGGACGATGCATTCCTTGTCCGGTTTGCCTTCGGCCACACACTTCGAGCAGCGGCCATTTTCCTTCCGGTAGATGGCAATGCGTTCGCCCTCGCTGAATGCCCGCCGGGTATCCTTAGCCCGGTCTATTCACCAGCAAATGCCGCGCAGCCGCTTGACTTTTTGATTTTGTCCGTAAAATCCAGCATCTGCAAGGGGTGCCACGGACGATGAACGGAGTCACCGT
>DATLQY010001138.1:0-5769 GCA_035534975.1 Pirellulales bacterium | reverse complement strand
TACCTGACACGGCTGAGTGCGAGGGGTTATTGCGATGGAGCCTGCGCCGTAGCCAATCGGCCACCGCCGATACCGCTGTTTGTGATCGCTAGCGGCCTCGCTTCACGCGGCCGTGATCGCCGATCGAACAGGAGTATAGGGTGGGGCAAGCGAGCCACAGCTCGCGACGGCCCACCATCCGTTGTGGCATGCGACGGTGGAAGGCAGGCAACCCCGTTGGTGGGCCGGGAGACCCGCTGCGCGGGTGCCCCGCCACCCTACGACCTCACTTGGTTTGGACCGTGGAACCGGGCCGTCGCGCGACGCTGGCCGCTGGACCGTTGCGATTCGCGGTCAGCCAGGGATGCAAACGATCGCCGGTGAACATCGCCGAAAAGCGGTCGGCCCCTTCACGCAGCAGGTGCTGGGCGTCGCCGAAATCGGTGTCGTCGCACCACTCGCGGGCGTCGAAAAGCGGAACGTCGTATTCGCCGCACAGCGCGTCGAGATAGGTTTCGGCGCGTGCGTGCGTGCGTCTGGCGAAGGTCCGCCGGTACTCGCTTTCCTCGGGCATGATCACCAGCGCCGCGTCGATCTGCCGGCGGCGGCAGACGTCGAGCATTTCTCGCAGGGCGCGATCGGGCGCATCGGAAACGGCGTAGTCGCGAATCGCGCACTCGTAGGCCGCCACAGTCTGAAGGCTTCGCTCCCGCCGCAGGGCATCATCAGGCGCATCCCAGGGATAGGGCACCCAGCCGAGTTGGTCGGTTTTGGTCAAGCCCTGAACATCGGGAGGCGGCGCTTCGGTCACCCAACGAGGCGCCGCGCGGGAGATCAACACGTAACGGTACCGGTGGCAAGTCACCAGCCGTAATCGCAGCCACTTGGCGTACAGCACCACAGGTCCGGCCGTGAAACGGCGCAGAACGGCCAGGTCGCGCGCATCGCACCGTTCGACCACCGGCGCCAGCACGAAGCTCAGGTCGGGGACGTCGTGCAAGAGCGGCGGATGCACCTCGATCAACACGGTCGTGGGGCGGATGCCCTCGTCCAGCAGGCGATTAAGGTACACCAACTCGTACAACGGACCTCCGCCGAGCACGCCGAAATTGAAGACGAGCGGCTGGGTCCCTTCCGTGGTCACGCCGGAGACGGTCCCGGGCCGGAGCCCGTACGCGGTCCGCGACGTGCCTAGCGCCAAAACCAATGGCCGGTCGGGGTGCTCGGCGATTCGCGCCCGGAGGAGCGATCGTTTTCGGCCATATTCCGGGTCGCGCAGGCCGGGTTCCCAGCGGTCGATGATCCACGAGAAGCCGGCTTGCAGCGTCGCGAAAGCCACGATCCCCCATCCGATCGCCGCGCGTCCACGCATCGCGAGAGTACGGGCAACCATACGTCATTTTCGAAATTCTCGCGAATTCCGCTACGACTTAGAATTGGAAGTAAATGAAGGCCTTGCCGGAGTCGGGCGCCAGCAAGAGGGCCAAGGTCAAAACCATCGCGTAGCTCATGCCGAGCACCGGCGCGGGCAGCCGTGGGGCAAGCCGTCGCCATGCGCCCGACCCCGCCGCCACGTGCGCCACAAGCACCACGAGCGCCAGCACGATCAGGCTCTGTTTGTGCAGCGGCAGGCCCATGCCGGTCTGCCGGGTGAACATACGGTGGAACATCTCCGCCGCCGCGGTGAAGGTGGTGGCCCGGAAGAAAATCCAAGCGAGTGAAACGGTAAAGAACGTGAGCGAGATCCGCGCGGCCGCGCCGGGAAACGTGGCCAAGATCGCCGTGAGCCGCGGCCGCGCGAGGCAGAATTCGCGAAACGCGCGGTGCCCGATCAAGAGCGCTCCGTGCAGCACGCCCCAGACCACGAAGGTCCAGCTCGCCCCGTGCCATAGCCCGCCGAGCGTCATCGTGATCATCAGGTTGCGGTTGATCTGCCAGCCCGTGCCGCGGCTGCCACCCAGCGGTATGAACAGGTAATCGCGCAGCCAGCTCGAAAGCGAGATGTGCCAGCGCCGCCAGAACTCGGAGATGTTGGCCGAGGCGTAGGGCATATTGAAGTTCTTCGCCAGTTTATAGCCCAAGAGGTGCGCTGAGCCGAGCGCCATGTCGGTGTAGCCCGAGAAGTCGCAATAGATTTGCAAGGCGTACGCCAGCACGGCCAGCCAGGCGGCCGACGTACGGTACTGTTCCGGATGGGCGAAGATCGGGTCGGCGAACATCGCCATCCGATCGGCGATCGCCAGTTTCTTGAACAAGCCCATCAGGAAGAACTGCGCGCCGAGCTGCATGCGGGCCCAGTCCCAGTGCTTGGTCCGGCGGATCTGCGGGAGGAAGTCGCGTGCCCGCACGATCGGCCCGGCCACCAGGTGCGGAAAAAACGTGATGAAGAGCATGAAGTGGGCCAGGTTCCGTTCCGCCCGCACGTGCCGCCGGTAGACATCGACCGCGTAGTTGATCGCCTCGAAGGTGTAGAACGAAATACCGATCGGCAGGATCACCTTCAAAAGCGGCAGGGAGGTGGTCGAACCGGCCGCTTGCATGGCCTCTTCGAGCGAGCGCAGGAAGAAGTTGGCGTACTTGAAGTAACAGAGCAGTCCCAGGTTGGCGATCACCGTCACGCTCAGCAGCAGCTTTCGCCGACGCGGGTTGTCGCCAGCGTCCATTCCGCGGGCCACGAAGTAGTCGATCGTCGTCGAAACGCCGATGATCAAGGCCAGCCATTGGTTCCAACTGGCGTAGAAGTAGAAGCTGGCGGCGAGCAACAGGTAGACCCGCGCCGCTCGCCAGGGCATCGACCAGTAGACGACGAACACCAGCGTGAAGAACAATAGGAATTGTTCCGAGCAAAAGAGCATGGAGGGTTTCCTTACCTTCCTATCCCGCCGAGGTGGACTTGGGGTCGCGGATTGTACCGGATGAGCCGGGCGGATCAAGGCCGAATTGAACCACCCAATTGGACCATGGTTGTGCTCGCGCAGGATACAAGTTACGCTATACCGCATTGCGGTATCGCTTGACATGATTACCCAGTACCAATCGAACGAGCGGGTTCCCAGGCCGGTGTTTGGCCACTGCGGCATGCCTGGCCGCCGCATCTTGCCTGACTACCGCTTTCATTCAACCTATCGAGAGCGAGCCACCTTGAAAGACTTCGAATACGCGGCCGCGACAAGCGTCGATGAAGCCGTCGGCCTGTTGGCTGCCCGCGGACCAGGGGCGAAAATCCTCGCCGGCGGGACCGATATCATCGTCCAGTTGCGCGAAGGATTGCGCGCGGCCGACCTGGTGCTTGACGTCAAGAAGATCCCCGAGTTGACGCGGCTGGACTACGAACCCAAGCGCGGCCTGCGGTTGGGGGCCGCCGTGCCCTGTTACCGGATCTACGAGGACAAGATCATCGCCGCCGCCTACCCCGCGCTGGCCGACTCGGCCCGGATCATCGGCGGTTGGCAAATTCAGAGCCGCGCCACGATCGGCGGCAACCTCTGCAATTCATCGCCCGCCGCCGACTCGATCCCGTCGTTGATCGTCCTGGATGCCACCTGCCAGATTGCCGGTCCCGCGGGCCGGCGGTCCGTACCCGTTGCGCAGTTTTGCACGGCGCCAGGTAAGAACGTGCTGGGCCGCGGCGAGTTTCTCGTGTCGCTGGAGTTCCCGGGGCCGGCACCGCACTGTGGTTCGCGCTATCTGCGGTTCATTCCCCGCAATGAAATGGACATCGCCGTGGTGGGCGCCGCGGCCTGGGTCAGGCTGAACGCCACCGGGGATACGATCGAACAATCGCGTCTTGCCCTGGCCGCCGTCGCCCCGATGCCGCTGGCCGCGACCGACGCCGCCGTGTGGCTCTCAGGCAAGCCCGCCAGCCAGGAGACCTTCGCCGAGGCTGGCCGACGCGCCCGGACCATCGCCAAGCCGATCAGCGACATGCGTGGCCCCGCCGAGTACCGCGTACACCTGGTTGGCGTGCTTACCCAGCGCGCCCTGGCCGCCGCGGTCGAACGCGCAAGGGCCACCTAAACATTGGGGACGCGGAGCGTCCGAAGAGCCGTTCGGGGCACCCGCGCAGTGGGTCGGCGGAGCGTGGGAACGAGGAAATCACCACTCACCACTCACTAGTCCCCACTCACCACGAATGAAAGCCCACGTAACCACGACGATCAATGGCGAGCGGACCGAGTTCCTCTGCGAGAACCGCCAGAGCCTGCTGGAAGTGCTCCGCGACGTGCTGCAACTGACCGGCTCGAAGGAAGGCTGCAACAACGGCAATTGCGGCGCCTGCACCGTGCTCATGGACGGGGTGCCGGTCAACAGTTGCCTTGTGTTGGGCGTCGAAGCCCGAGACGCCACGATCACGACGATCGAAGGGATCGCTTGCGACGGTCACTTGCACCCGGTGCAACAGTGCTTCCTGGAAGACGCGGCCTTGCAGTGCGGCATCTGCACGCCGGGCTTCATCGTCGCGGCCAAGGCCCTCTTGGATCGCAACCCCAAGCCCAGCGAACACGAGATCCGTTTCGAGCTGGCTGGAAACCTGTGCCGCTGCACGGGCTACGACAAAATCGTCCGCGCCGTGCAAGATGCGGCCAAAGTCATGGCGAAATGACCCCGTGGGCCAGGTTTCCAACCTGCCATAGATTTATGATTTACGGCAGGTTGGAAACCTGCCCCACGTTGCACGAATTCCGTTACGAAGCGAGGTAATTCGAATGGCGACCTACACGCACCACGAAATGAAGGACCAGAAGGCCGGCAACGGTAAGCCGTACAAGGTCATCGGTACCCGTCCGATTCGCCATGACGGCGCCGATAAAGTGACGGGCCGGGCGATCTACACCAACGACCTGCAAATGGCCGGTCTGGTACACGGCAAAATCCTACGCTGCCCGCACGCCCACGCCAAAATCAAGCACATCGAAACGCTCGCCGCCGAAAAGCTGCCGGGGGTGGTTGCCGTCGTCACCGCGAAGGACCTGCCCGACCTGCGCGACAAAATGGCCGACCTGGGAGAAGGCCGCGTCAACCTGGCTCATCTGGGCGCCAATGTGTTGGCCCACGGCAAGGCGCTCTACAAGGGACATGCCGTCGCGGCCGTCGCGGCAATCAACCCGCACGTGGCGGAAGAGGCGCTCAAGCTGATCGAAGTCGACTACGAGCCGCTGCCGGCCGTGACCTGGGTGCTCGACGCGATGAAGCCCGCCGCACCGCTGTTGCACGACGACCTCTACACCGAAGACATGACGGGTCAGCGAGTCAGCGAGAAGGCCAATAACGCCAGCAAGTACCTGCTGTTCGAGGCGGGCGACATTGAAACGGGCTTTGCGTCGGCCGACCTGGTGATCGAACGCGAATTCAAGACCGCGAGCGTACACCAGGGCTATATCGAGCCACACGTCTCGACGGCCCATTGGAACGTCGACGGGCACCTGACGGTCTGGACCGCGACCCAGGGTGCCTTCACGGCTCGGCAGCAAACGGCCGAGCTGCTGCAGATCCCCATTTCGCAGGTGACCGTGGTCCCCTGCGAAATCGGCGGTGGGTTCGGCGGCAAAATTCCGGTCTACCTGGAGCCGGTGGCGGCACTGCTGAGCCGCAAGTGTGGCCGGCCGGTAAGAATGGTCATGAGCCGCGCCGAGGTGTTCGAGGGGACCGGCCCCACGCCCGGCTCGTTCGTCCGGGTCAAGCTGGGGGCCAAGAAAGACGGCCGCATCGTGGCCGCCCAGGCCTGGCTGGCCTACGACGCGGGCGCGTACCCCGGCGGCATGATCGGGCCGGGCTGCATGTGCGTCTTCA
>DATLQY010001137.1:0-6440 GCA_035534975.1 Pirellulales bacterium | reverse complement strand
ACTTGCGCCTGGCGCACGACTTGTACCTGACAGCCTACCGTTCGACCGCAGGCATTTATTCCGGCATCAACGCCGCGACCACGGCCCTCTGGCTGGGTGATGGCCTGGCTGCCGCGGCTCTGGCGCGCGAGGTCCATGCCCGCTGCCTTTCGGATTATTCCCAGTGCCTCGCCGACCTCGACAGTTGCCTCGCCGGTCCGAAAACCAACGACGGTCCGGCGGACGACCCCTATTGGCTTCTGGCCACGCTCGGCGAAGCGGCGCTGTTGCTGGGCGAGGTGAACGAGGCCCACGATTGGTACGCGAGGGCGTTCGAGGTGGGCAAGGGAAGGCTCGGCGACTTGCAGTCGACTCGCCGGCAAGCAAGGCTCCTGCTCGGCAGCCTCACACTGGACCCGCTCGCGCTCGACACGGCAATGCCCATGCCGAAGGTCGCGTTGTTTTGCGGCAACGAGATCGAGCGATCTGGCCCCGCCGGACGGCAATTCTCCATGGAACCGCATCCCGACGTGTCGACGGCCATCGAGCGCGCCCTCCAACAGTGGGATATCGGCGTCGGTTTCGCCGCGGCGGCCACCGGCGCCGACGTGCTCTTTTTCGAGGCGCTGCAAGCGCGGCGGGGTATCGCCTACGCCGTGTTGCCATTCGAGAGAGACGCCTTGGTCGCAGACGATGCCGGACCTGTGGCGGCCGCCGGATGGAAGCAGCGGTTCGAGGCCGCGCTGCGTACGGCAACTCAGGTGATTGCCGGATCGGGGTTTGACGTTTCGAGCGAGGCGACCGCGATCGACTATGCCCAGTCGCTTTTGTACGGACTGGCGCGCATCCAGGCCGACGCGCTCGAAACCGAGCTCGTTCCGCTGGCGGTAAACGACGCCGGAGAGGACGGCCCAGGCACGCCGTCAACCATCGAGCGCTGGCGGCAATGGGGGCTTGACGTCAAAGTGATCGAAACGCCGCGTCTCTCCATGCGCGGTGTTGACGGCGGCGTGCCGGCACTGGACCCTGTCTCTGGACCGCCGGGAAGGTGCGATCCGCCTTTGTGGGATGGCCTTCCGAGTCCGTCTGCTGCGGAAGACGGCCTGGAAAGGCCATCCCACGTGGATTCGCCCGTGTCATCGAAGATCGTCGCCATCCTGTTCGCCGACGTGAAGGGATTCAGCAAGCTCGACGAGACGCAGGTGCCGCGTTTTTTTCAGCACTTTCTGGGCCTGGTCGCCAAGATCCTTTCGGCGGGACCCAACTCGCCGCTGTTGCGGAACACCTGGGGTGACGGGCTCTATCTGGTGTTCGACGACGTGTGCGACGCGGGGCGCTTCGCCCTTGAGCTATGCGAGCGCGCCAACGGCACCGATTGGGCGGGGAAGGGCTTGCCCGGCGAGCTGGCGATCCGCATCGCCTTGCACGCCGGGCCGGTCTGGCAGTGCAACGACCCGGTGATGGACGCGCCGACGTTCACCGGCACGCACGTCAGCCGCGCCGCGCGAATCGAGCCGATCACGCCCTCCGGTCACGTTTACGCCAGCCAGGCCTTCGCGGCGTTGGCCGCGGCCGCAGGGGTACGTGAGATGGCCTTCGAGTACGTTGGTAGAATGCCGCTAGCCAAGGACTACGGCGCTTTTCCGATCTATCACGTCCGTCGGCGGTGAAGCCGAAAGCCGCGCTCAAACGTCGATCGGTGGCTGACCGACGTAGAGCGACAACACCTGGCTTTGCACCTTGATCGCTCGGACCAGGACCCAAACCTGGTCGGGTGTGAACTTCTTCGGATCCGACTGGGCCAATTGCTCCAGTTCCTGCGTCATCGCCGCGTGTTGATCGGTGGCGGCTTGCAGCCGCAGGCCGGTTTGCTTCCAGGCGTCGGCAAGTTGCGATTCGTCGCTCAGAGCCTCCATGTTTTCGACATGGTTCGTCAGCAACAGACAAAGCCGCGCGACTTCGCGCGGCAAGGCGCTGGGCTGAATCGTTTCAATTCGGGATGCCAGTTCTTTGCAGGTCATCAAATCCCCCCCGTTCTCCGAACTTTAGATTAAATTTGGCGGGTGTCCAGGAAACGGGCTCGAAAAATGGTTGGCGGGGCGGTACGCGCCGAACGATCGGCGCAGCCGGACCGGCTGGTGTGTAGCGTGAAGGGTGTGATGATTCCGACCCTCAAGGGCACAAAACGGAACTCTCAGAAGCTCCGCTACGCGTGCGGGAACAGAAATAGCCAGTAGCGGAATTCGTGAGAATTCCGAGCGTCAAGGCACAAATCGGAACTCTCACGAGTTCCGCTACGCGTGTGGGGACAGGAATAGCCAGTAGCGGAATTCGTGAGAATTCCGACCGTCAAGGCCAAAAATCGGAACTCTCACGAGTTCCGCTACGTGTGTGGGACATCCCCTCCTCATCCCCCTATCCCCGTTAAATGAGATTTGAATTTGAGTTGATCCCGCCGCTTGTAACTCGGGTTACTCGTGGGAGAACTCACCCGAAGAGTATCCCCGCTATCAACCCGACGGCGACCATGGTCTCGATCAGTCCGGCGATTTGCAGGACGCCGGGATCGGCCTCGGCCAGAAACTCCTTGAACTGCCGTGGAAAGACGCTGAGCGTGAATCCCTCGACGAGAAACAGCGTCAGGCCCATGACGGTCATCCATTGGATCGGATTCATCGTGTTCGAGTCCGCGGTGGTGGTAGCGATGGTCCCAGCCGTTATAATCCCGATGGGCGGGCAGAGGCACAAGGCGCGGAGAATCCCATGGCACAATTAGGCGTCAACATCGATCACGTGGCTACGGTCCGACAGGCCCGGCGGACCTACGAGCCCGACCCGATTTGGGCGGCCGCGCTGGCCGAATTGGGAGGCGCCGACGGCATCACCGTGCATTTGCGAGAGGATCGTCGGCACATCCAGGACCGCGACTTGCGGCTCTTGCGCGAGACGGTCACGGTAAAGCTGAACCTCGAACTGGCTTGCGCCGATGAAGTGGTCGAGATTGCGTGCCGCACCAGGCCCGACCAGGCGACGCTTGTGCCCGAAAGCCGCCAGGAGGTGACGACCGAGGGGGGCTTGGACGTGGTCGCTCAGCAATCGCGACTGGGCGCCGCCATCGGCCGACTGCGCGACGCCGGCATCGTCGTCAGCCTTTTTCTCGACGCCGACGAGCGGCAGATCGACGCCGGGCGTGGACTGGGGGCCGACGCGGTCGAACTGCACACTGGCCAGTACGCCCTCGCCGCGCCCGGTGCGGCGCGGGCGGCGGAGCTGGAAAAGCTCGCCCACGGCGCCGGTTTGATCGTCGAGCGCGGGATGACGCTCCACGCCGGTCACGGCTTGACCTATCACAACGTGCGGCCGATCGCCGGTCTACCGAAAGTGTGCGAGTTGAACATTGGCCACAGCATCGTTTCGCGCGCGCTGATGGTCGGGTTCCAGCAGGCAGTGCGCGAGATGAAGGAGTTGATCATGTGAGCCCTCACCTCCTCACCTCTTCACTTCCCCACCTCCTCACTTGCCTGCCTCTTCCGCCTCGGCCAGATCGATGAAACCGTCGCCATCGGCGTCCAACGAGGTGAATTTGGCCGGGCTTCCGGGAAACTCGCTCGGGCTGACGAACTGGTCGTGGTTCGTATCCATGTGAATGAACCACGACGGTCCCGAAGCCGGCGCCGCTGCCGCCGTCGTCCCGCGCATCGCCCCGCCGTCCCGGTTGCCGCGGTCGAAAACGATGCCGATCGAACCGGGCAACTCGTCGTACGCCAGGTTTCCGTCGCCGTCGCGGTCAAGCCGACCAAGCTTTTCGGCCGCACTCGCCAGCTCGCGCGCGGTCAAACGGCGGTCCTGGTCGACGTCCAAGAGTGAAAACAGGATGTCCTGGTCGTCGTTGGCGGTGACACGCACGGCGCTAAGCTGCGGCGCCTGCCGCCGCCGGTCGTAGCCGGCGATCTCCGAGGCGTAAACCTTGCCGTCGCCGTCGGCGTCCCAGTCGTCGAAAACGGCGCCGGCCGCCGCCTCTTTGCCTTCGACCTCCGATTTTTCGAGGTAGCCATTCTTGTCGGCGTCGAGCGCGGCGAGCTGCGCCTCGGCGGGCGGTCGCTCCTCGCCGCCGGATGGCAGATCGCGCCATTGGAACCGCAGCAGTACGCCCGGCAATTCAAGCATGAACCCCTCGGCGGTGCGCACCACCGCGTCCCCGACGCCGCTCACACCGGCAGCTTCCGTCAGTTCGGCGGCAATCGATCGCAGGGCGAGCCCCGGCGGCCGATCGCCCGGCCGGCCAAAGCTCGCCTCCAACTCGATGTGTGGCGCAAGCGAGTCGAGCCCCGCCAATTCCTCCCTCGAAAGCCAGCCGTCGGCGTCGGCGTCGAGCAGGCGTGACAAAGCGGGAGTCAAGGAAAAGCTCTCCTCGCGGATCCGGCCGTCATCGAGGTACAGTTCCGAGAAGGCATAGCGGACCGCGTCCCAATTGGCGTTCGGGCCAAGCCGCGCGGCGGCCGGTGGACTCAGGTTCGCCGTGCCCGACGGATTCATCGCCATCGCGCCGGCGGCAGGCGCGTCGTACAGCTCGTCGAAGTTGATGATGTCGTCGTCGTTGGCGTCGCGGCTGCGCAGGCGATCGATGGCGCCGGCCAATTCGGCTGACGAGAGCACCTCGTCGGCGTCGGCGTCGAGAAGGCGGCGCAGCGGCGACTCGCGCAGGTTCACGCCGCGGTACTCCGTCGAACCGTCGAGCGCGAAGGCGGCGCCCGCGCGGTTGACCTGGGCAATGAAGCGGCGGACCTCGTCGCGATCTGCCAGGCCGTTGGAGTTCGAATCATGCACCTTGAGGAAGTCGCGGCGGTTCTTCATCTCGATCCCCAGGTCGGTCCGGCCGCCGAAGATCCGTTTCGGGTCGGCAAACACCTCGACCCAGGTGGACTTTCGGTCGTGGTCGCTGTCGGCCAGCCGCAGGAATTCGTCGACCAATTCCTCGCGCACCGCGCCGAAGGGCTTGCCGTCGATCGTCATCCGAACGTCCACCACCAGCGGCCCGCGGGGGGTAAAGACGGCGAAACGCTCCGTGCCGTCGTCTACCACCGGCGCCGGTTCGGTAGCACGCGACGGCGAGGCGACGGCAATGGCCGCTTCCGCTTCGTCTTTCGGCGCCTTTGCGCCATCCGCCGCATCGGGTTCCGCGGACTTCTCCTCGGCCGGATCAACGGTCGCCTTCGACGGCTCGGCCGGTTTGGCCACCGCCGCGTCGGCTGGACCAGCGGCCGATGGCGGTACGGAAAGGGGCTTCGCCGAAGAGCTCTGGGATCGGCCGCACCCACACGCCAGCGCGAATACAAGCAACGAAGCGACTCCGCAAAACTGGCCCCGCCGTGCGATACGGAGCACACTCCGCCGTGCCTTCGGGTCGATCTTGAATTCACTTTCGTACCACACGTTCGTCGCTCCTAAATCCGTTGTGCGCTTAAACTGGTGGACCCGCGCATGTAGGGTGGGACAAGACCCGGGGCACCCGCGCAGCGGGTCGGCGGGCGCCGGCCCACCATCGCCGACTATTGGCGGGCCATGGAACCCGCTGCACGGGTACCCCTCCCAAGGCGAGCTTGTCCCCGTTTGTATTTCGGTTGCGGCCGAAGGCCGCGCTAGTACGTCAGTGATTCAAGATGAACTCCGGGCTGTTCAGCAACGCCCACAAGACGTCGCCCAGCGCGGCGCGATGATCTTCGGCCGCTTCGACGTAATCCACGAATCGAGCGCGCTGGGAATTGCCGGGCATTCGCGAGACGGTGGCCAGAAAAAGCGCCTCCACACGCTCCGCGTCGCTGAACAACGGAGCGTCGAGCGCCAATAGAATGCCGCTCTGAACCGGGTCGGTCGCCATGGCCGTGAGCTGCCCGTTCATCAACGCCAACACCTGCGGGATACCGGCCTGGAACTCGGTCGCGTCGCGTGATGCCAGGTTGAACCGGGCGATGAATTGCGCGCGCGCGGCGTCGCCCGGCGGCACGGCGGCACCTTGGGCCATTGTGCCCGGCGGGGCAGTCATCCGCACGGCCCTCACCAGCGAGTCGTACAGTTGCTCGGGCGTGAGCGTCTTGATTTGCATCCGGCCGAACAACTCGGGCGGCGACGGCGGACCATCGACTTCGGCCCGACTTGATCGCTGGTACGCCCGCGTATTGGTTAGCGCCCGGAACAAAGCCCGCAGGTCGTAATCGTGCGCGACGAAGTAGGCGGTCAGCTCGTCGAGCAACTCGGGATGGCTGGGCGGGTTGTGGTTGCCGAAATCGTCGACCGGATGGACCAGCCCTCGGCCGAACAGGTTCGACCAGGCCCGGTTGACCGCCACGCGCGCGAAGTAGCGATTCTCGCGCGAAACGACCCAAATCGCCAGTTGCCGGCGGCGGTTCACGTCGGCGTCTTCGTCCGGCGGCTCCGCCCCCAGGTACTTGGGGGCGACGACC
>DATLQY010001136.1:0-3744 GCA_035534975.1 Pirellulales bacterium | reverse complement strand
CCCCTGTAGAATGAATTCATGCCGACCGAGCCAACCACAGTAACCGTCCGGGTAGTAGGTGCCGACGACGAGGGCGGCGCCGTCTTCCTCTCCGAGTTTCGCCAATTCTGCGATGGCCTGGAAGTTTGCCTGCGGCGCACCGAATCGCGCGCAACAGGCCACACGGGGAGGGTGGCCTACAAGCTTGTTGGGCTGGCCACGGGAAGTGCAAGCCTTACATTCGAAGCAGTTCGGCGTGGTCGTGGCCGCGATGCGCGCGGGCGTGTGCTTCGCTTGTTTCGCAAAACGGTTTCGGCGATCCAGCGTGGCAAGGGGCTTGATCCTCGAATCGGCCCAGACGACGTTTCGGCATTCAAGAAGCTGGCATCGCCGCTCAATCGTGGGTCCAAATCGGTCTTCATCGACGATACCGAAATTACAAGCCAGTACATTGCGAATGCCGACAAAATCCTGAATACTTCGCTCGCGCAAGAAGGAACGGTGAGCGGGTCGTTGGAAAGGGTCAATGTCCATGACCGATACGGGTTCATCCTGTTTCCGCCGATCGAGGGCTACGAGATTTCGTGCCTTTTTCCCGAGGAAATGCTGGACCAGGTTCGTTTGGCCATCAAGCACAACGTAACCGTAAATGGCTTGATGCACTACTACGCTGACAGCCCATTCCCGAAAGTGGTTCGCGTCGTGTCAATGGAAATTCATCCGAACGATGACGATTTGCCAACACTAGAGGAACTTCGCGGCATGGCCCCAGGCTGCACCGGGGGACTCACGGCGGTTGAATTCACCCGGGCGGTCCGCGATGACTAAAGATGGAAAGCCCGTCTATTGCTGGGATACGTCAGTTTTCTTGGCGTGGATAAACGAGGAGCAAGACGCCCCGTTGTCAGACATCATCCAGGTCGCTGAAGAAATTGACAGGAATGAAGCGATCATGGTCGTTCCTGTAACCGTCCCAACGGAGATTTTTACCTCGACCATGACCGCTGAGCAGAAACACAAATTTTCGAGATTCCTCAAGCGGTCTAACGTGATCAACGCGACCATCACGTTCGCGATTGCGACCAAAGCCAGGGAAATTCGCGAGGCCGGCCATGCCATGAAGCCGGTGAGAAAAATCAAAACGCCCGATGCCCAGATCATCGCGACCGCGATCATCTATCAGTGCGATGCGCTCCATTCGCTTGATGACCGCGGTAGCGGCCCGCTCAAGTTGAACGGGATGGCCGCCGTGGACCATTTACGGATAGAAAAGCCGATCAAGTTTTCTGGACAAAAGGGACTTTGCTAGCCCGTATTGTGCCACCTGGCTACTGCCTGACCGGCAAATAGGGATTTCCAATGGTTGCCGACACCGACGCGGAAAATCCTTTCCCCTTCCCCTTGCGTTTGTTATCGTTGTGACCGGAGCGCGCCGCGCCCGCGACGCTGGAAAAACAATCGATCTCGAACCGCCGGTGGGCAACACGTGAAGCTGAAGCATGCCATCCTGGCCGAGTTGGGCCGCGACCAACTCAAACGAATCGTCGACGACCTGGAGATCGATGGCGTCGATCGCCGTAGCGTCGACGACATGCGCCAGGCCCTCTCGCGCGCCAGGCGTGCCACGCCGGCGTTGCTGCTGGAGCCGCTTGGCGAGGCGGCTGTCAAGATGGTCTGCGACGTGGTCGGCGTGAGCGCTGTCGGACGGCGAACGCAACTCATCGAGCGGCTGCTGGCCGAGCCGCCGGGGAGCGGCGACGAAGCCGACGACAAAACGCCTACGTCGACCGCGCGCGATGCGGCGCTCGACAGCTCGCAAAGCGAGCGGATGTCTCCGCCACGGAGTGTCGGAGCTACTGCTGTCGAATCCCCCGCCGCAAGCGCTTCCAAAGGCAAACGGGCCATCGAGCAGTACGAGCACGACGACAAGGAGCGAGCCAACAATCCGCCGGTGGGGCTGGTGACGTCGCACACCGACCCCGACGCCGGCAAGAAACGCTATGCCTACGATCCGCACCTCGCCCCGACCTTGGTTTGGGCAGGCAAGGCCGAGCAGGCCGAG
The DNA here is from genome assembly GCA_035534975.1 of Pirellulales bacterium. GTDB lineage: Bacteria > Planctomycetota > Planctomycetia > Pirellulales > JAICIG01 > DATKSN01. The sequence continues at coordinate 1,703 of DATLQY010001136.1, read as the reverse complement.
TTCGAAGTGCCGACCGTCTCGCTGCACGTCCACGAGCGGATCGACCCGCGGACGATCATCGAGGCCGTGCGGCGACGAAACGGCCCCGCAAAGCCGAGCGCCGCGGCCGTGCAGCGCTCGCTGTTCGAGGAGCCGGAGGAAAACCCGCCGCTGCGCGAGGCGGTCGATTTCTACAAGCATGCCCACGGCTGGAGCAACCGCCTGATCGCCGGCGACTCGCTGTTGGTGATGAATTCGCTTTTGGAAAAGGAGGGACTGGCCGGCAAGGTGCAGATGGTCTACATCGACCCGCCCTACGGCATCAAGTACGGCTCGAACTTCCAGCCGTTCGTCAACCGCCGCGACGTCAAGGATGGAAAGGACGAGGATTTGACCCAAGAGCCGGAGATGGTGCGCGCGTTTCGCGACACCTGAGAAATTGGCATCCACTCGTACCTGACGTATCTGCGAGATCGGTTATTACTGACGCATTCACTGCTCCACGAAAGTGGCTCGTGCATGGTGCAGATCTCAGACGAGAATTTGCACCATGTCCGTGAGTTGATGGACGAGGTATTCGGCGCGAAGAATGCGGTCGTGACCATCGTCGTTCGGAAGACGGCCGCCGTGAGCAGCCCAATGGCGCGCACGAACGCACTTCCAACCACCTGCGATTACATCGTTTGGTACGCGAAGGACGCCGCAGTAATCAAGTACCGCCAGCTTTATGCGCAAAAGGGTGCCGGTGACTCAGGCGCCGGAGTGTACGCCCGGGTCGAATTGGTCGACGGAACCAGACGTCGAATGACGACTGAAGAAATGCGCAATCCAGCGACGGTCCCGGCGGGGTCGCGTATTTATCGGCTTGACAACCTAACCTCATCCGGATGGTCCGAGACTTTGTCGATGCCGATCGAATACGGAGGGACGAAATTCACACTGCCCGGAAACCTTCATTGGAAGACGACACCCGACGGGATGAAGAACCTGATTGGACATCGGCGCGCAGTCCCCTCCGGAAACTCGCTCGCTTATGTTCGCTTTTTCGACGACTTCCCGGTTTCGCCGGTGAGCGACGTATGGCTCGATACTGGTAGCGGCAGTTTTACCGATCCAAAAGTCTTCGTGGTCCAGACGAACACGAAGGTAATGGAGCGTTGCATCCTCATGACGACGGATCCAGGGGAGATCGTCTTGGACATCACATGTGGTTCGGGAACGACGGCCTATGTCGCTGAAGACATCGGGCGGCGATGGATCACTTGCGATACGTCCCGCGTCGCAGTCGCACTCGCGAAGCAGCGATTGATGACTGCAATTTACGACTATTACCGCCTTGCTCAGCCCACCGAAGGGGTCGGGAGCGGATTTGTCTACAAGAATGTGCCTCACGTCACGTTGAAGTCGATCGCCAACAACGAGCCGCCGGGCCAGGAAACGCTCTACGATCAGCCGGAAGTCGACAAGACGAGAATCCGTGTGTCCGGCCCGTTCACGGTCGAGGCAGTCCCCGCGCCGGCCGTTCGCCCGATCAGCGAGATGGTCATCGAGGAGAGGCCCGCAGTATTGGACGAACAGCCATCTCTGCCGGGCATCGGCCCGCTCGACGGCCAGACAAGGCTGGAGTTGCGCGAGGAGGTGGCCGTCGCCCGTTATGGCGAGACGGCGCGGCAGCGAGCTTGGCGCGACGAACTGGCCAAGTGCGGCATCCGCGGGCGCGGCGG
>DATLQY010001135.1:0-4401 GCA_035534975.1 Pirellulales bacterium | reverse complement strand
AAGGGGCCTGTACGATCGGCGGCAACGTGGCCACCAACTCCGGCGGGCCGCACACGCTCAAGTACGGCGTGACCGTCAACCACGTGCTGGGCATTGAAGCGGTCATGGCCGACGGGTCGCTCGTCGAGTTCGGCGGACCGGCCGAGGACAACCCTGGTCTCGACCTGACCGGCGTCATGGTCGGCGGCGAAGGAACGCTGGCCATCGTCACCAAGGTCTGGGTCCGCTTGACGCGCGATCCGCAGGGCGTGCGCACGATGCTGGGAATTTTCGAATCGTGCGACGACGCCACGACCGCCATCAGCGAGATCATCAGCGCCGGCATCATCCCCGCAGCGCTGGAGATGATGGACCAAGGCATTCTGGAAGCCGTAGAGCAGGCGTTTCACTTCGGATTTCCGCTCGACGCCCAGGCAATCCTGCTGATCGAAGTCGACGGTCTGGAGGCGGGACTCGACTTCCAGCGCGACCAGATCGTCGCGATTTGCCGGAACCGCGGCGCTCGCGAGGTGCGCCAGGCCAAGGACGCCAAGGAGCGGCTCTTGCTCTGGAAGAGCCGCAAGCAGGCCTTCGGCGCGGTCGGACGGCTCAGCCCAAGTTACTGCACGCAGGATGGCGTCGTGCCACGGACCAGGCTGCCGCACATCCTGCGGCGGATCACCGAGATCGGCGCCAAGCACGGCATTCGCACCGTCAACGTGTTCCACGCCGGCGACGGCAACATCCACCCGATTCTGTTGTTCGACGAGCGTGACGAAGAACAAGTCCGCCGCGTGCTCGTCGCCAGCGGCGAAATCCTCGACGAGTGCATCGCCTGCGGCGGCAGCGTGACGGGCGAACACGGCATCGGCGTCGAGAAGATCGGTTTCATGCACAAGCTTTTCACCGTGGATGATCTCGACGTGATGGTCCGGCTGCGTCAGGCATTCAATCCGCACGGCAATCTCAGCCCTGGCAAGATGCTACCGACTGCCGGCGCTTGCGGGCTGGAACAGACGCGGCCGGGGAGAAGGGCGGCGCTGTAGGATGTGGATAGACACCCTCACGGGAGATTGGCCCGCGACCAAACGAGGAAGGGGGATCAGGGGATGAAGGCAAACCGAGAAAAGAACAGGCTTCCACGTGGCCGCGGAGCGGCCGGGGAAGCGTTACCACGCAGAGCGTGGGAACGAGGAACGGGGGACCGAGGAACGGGGGAACGAGGAAGGTGGGAACGAGGAGCGGACCGCTGACATGCTCCCCTTGACCGACACCGTCACGCCGGCCGACCAGGCCGAGCTGGCAGCCACGGTGTGCGAAGCTTTCGCGACCGATACGCCGCTCTACCCGCTCGGCGGCCGCACGGCACTTGATTTTGGCGTCGTCCCGAAACGGCCGGGCTTGGGCGTATCGCTGGCCGGCCTCACGCGAGTGGTCGATTACCCCTACCACGACATGACCATCACGGTCGAATCAGGGATCACGATGGCCGAACTGTCCGCCGTGCTGGCACGCGAAGGACAGCGGCTGCCGATCGACGCCGGCCAGGCCGAACAGGCCACTCTTGGCGGCCTGCTGGCGACGAATTTCAGCGGCCCGCGCCGCTATGGGCACGGCACGGTCCGCGACTACGTGATCGGCATCAGCGCCGTCGACGGACGCGGCGTCGCATTCAAAGGGGGCGGCCGGGTCGTGAAGAACGTTGCCGGCTACGATTTCTGCAAGCTTCTGACCGGTTCGCTCGGGACACTGGCGATCATCAGCCAGGTCACGCTCAAGGTGAAGCCGTTGCCTGGCGCGACGGCTTGGCTCACGTGCGAACTGCCGAATTTCAGCCGAGCCGAATCTCTACTGGCCGCGATGGTCGACTCGAAAACCACCCCGGTCGCGATCGAATTGGTGAGCGGCGCGCACTGGCAAGGAACAGATCGAACGCCGATGTTGATTGTCGACCGGAGGACCCTCGGCGTGCTTCTGGTGGGCTTCGAAGGCACCGAGTCCGAGGTCGATTGGCAAATCGAACAGCTTCGTAGCGAGTGGCGGGCCCAGGGCGCTTCGGTTTTCGGCCACCATGTGGACGACGCGGCGCGGCAACTCGGATCGCGGCTCACCCAGTTTGGCTCGTCGCCGGCGCCGCTGGTGCTCAAGATCAACGTCCGGCCCAGCGCCGTCATTTCGATCATGGAGCTGCTGTTGAATATCGACCCGAATGCCTCGCTGGCATCCCACGCGGGAAACGGCGTCGTGATCGCCGCTTTTTCCGAGTTCTCCTTGGCCGACGCGTCGAAGACCTTGATCCAACGCTTGCAGCCGGCGGCCGTGGCGGCCGGCGGCAACGTCGTCGTCTGGTCGTGTGCGTGCGGCGAATTGACACGGCAAGCCGTATGGGGCGCGGGCCGCGGCGATGCCGAAATGATGCGGGCCGTGAAGCGCCAATTCGACCCGAAGGGCCTGCTCAACCCCGACCGCTTCGTGTATGGTACGTTGTAGGGATGAGGGATCCGGGATGAGGGTGAGGGCTGAAAGTTGATGGATGAGTCGCCAATGGTCCGTTCTGATCGTTCCGACATCGATCCGTCAGCCAGCGTCGGCCCCGAGGTTGATCCGCCGACCGGCCTTGGTCTCGCGGTTGCCGATGCTCCGCACTCCGCGCTCCACGTTCCGCGCTCGCCCAACCCCGGCGCCCAAATCGACTATCAGCGCTTCCTCGACTGCGTTCACTGCGGACTTTGTACTGCAAGCTGCCCGACCTATCTGGAGCTGGGCGACGAGAATGACAGCCCACGCGGACGGATCTACCTGATGCGGGCCGTGACCGACGGCCGCTTGCAACTGAACCACGACGTGCGGCGGCACCTCGAGTCGTGCCTCGACTGCCGCGCCTGCGAAACGGCCTGCCCCTCGGGAGTGCAATACGGCAAGCTGATCGAGCCGTTTCGCGTGGCGATGGAACAAACGGCCGAAGGCCCGAAAAAATCGGCCGATTGGTTCCATCGCTGGATTCTGTTCGGTGTCTTCCCCCACCCGCGGCGGATGCGAATTCTGCTCAAGCCCGCCCGGCTCGCCGAGCGGTTGGGCCTGATGCGGCTGGCCGAAGTCCTGGGACTGACTCGGTTGCTCCCTCCGCGGTTGCGCCAGCTCGTTGCGATGTTGCCGCCGCAATCAAGCGCCGAACCGCCGCTTCCCGAGTTCCTGCCTGCCAAGGGGACGCGACGCGCGCGGGTGGCGCTCTTCACCGGCTGTGTTGCCGACGTGATGTTCCGATCGACGCACTGGGCCACCGCGCGAGTTTTGCAGGAAAACGGCTGCGATGTGCATGTTCCCCGCGGACAGGCCTGTTGCGGAGCGATCCATTTCCACGCGGGCGCCGCGGACCCTGCCCGCCAATTGGCCGACACGAACCTGGCCGCGTTCGACCTTAATCAGCTCGACGCGGTCGTCGTCAACGTGGCGGGCTGCGGGGCGATGCTCAAGGACTACGGTCACCATTGGCACGACGCAAGGCAAGCCGACCGCGCGACCTTTGCCGCCAAGATCAAGGACGTCAACGAGTTCCTCGACGCGCTCGGGCTCGTGCCGCCGCGAGGCGAAATCACGCGCACAGCCACTTACCACGACGCCTGCCATCTCGGCCACGCCCAGAAAATCCGCGAGGCCCCGCGGCGGCTGCTGGCCCAGATTCCAGGTTTGGACCTGCGCGATTTGCCAGAAACGGAAATCTGCTGCGGGGCGGCCGGCACGTACAATCTGACCGAGCCGGAAATGGCCGGGCGGCTGAGCCGCCGCAAACTGGCCAACATCGTCAAGACCGAGGCCCAGATCGTGCTCACGGCCAACGCCGGTTGTCTTTTGCAAATCGGACGAGAAGCAAGGCAGCAGGGGCACCGAATGTGGGTCGCTCATCCGATGGATTTGTTGGACCTGAGCTACCGCGGCTTGCAGCCGCCGGCGTGACGTGGAACGGAATTCATTCCGTTGCCCCGCCGCCAAGATTTCAACGACGCCAACGGAATGAATTCCGTTCTACGACAACCGCCGCCATCTCAGTCCCGATCATCCCGCTTCGTTCCCCCTCGCGTCACGAGCACCACCGCCGCAACTACTGGGATTACGACGATGACGAGCACCGCCGCACCGAGGCAAAGCAATTCAAAAGGCCCGATTCCGAACATGCGATGTCTCCCTCATCTACGCGTCGCTGGAGCGCCTACCCGCTACCAATACCTTCGCGGTTGATGCTCGTATATTGACACGCCCCCGAATTGGCAGCTAGAATGCGGTTCATATCAACGCTCGTCGATGCGTTGACCCCACCGGCCGTAGCTGAACTCGGAAGAGCTCAGATCCTGCCCCCCCAGAATACCCCGGATTCGTTTGAATCTGGTTACTTGCCCCGAAAAATCAACCGCGATCGCAGGAGAA
>DATLQY010001134.1:0-7227 GCA_035534975.1 Pirellulales bacterium | reverse complement strand
AACCGTTCCCACGCGGAGCGTGGGAACGAGTAAACGCTGACCCCCGACGACGACGGAATGAATTCCGTTCTACGGCTGAACCCTGGACCCCGACATCCCCATATCTCCTCGTCATCCCCACTATCCCCTTTCAATGAGCCCTCCGGTCGTGGATCATTGAATATAGATGAACTCCTTCACATTCAACAGCACGTGGCACAAGTCGGCCCAGGCGCGCGGATCCTCGGGGCCGCTTCCGTAGCGGCGGCTTTGTTCAGCGACGAACGCCAGGGCACTCTGCCTCTCGGCATCGGTGGCTGGCCGGGCAAAAGCCGCGACGTACAGATCGTCGATGCGCTCGCCGGCCGAACGTCCTGCGCCCAGAGTGCGCTGGGCCCAGTTTCGCGCCTCGGCGACGACAAAGGGGCTATTCATCATCGTCAGCGCCTGGGCTGGCACGTTCGATACGGTTCGCCGGCCGGTCGTGGTAAAGGGAATCGGGAAGTCGAAAGCCAAGAAAGTCGAACTCAAGAAGTTTCGCCGCACGCTCAAGTAGATGCTGCGCCTGCCGGCCCCGTCCAATGGCCCGCTCTCAGGCCGGCCTCGCCCTTCCATGAAGGGCGTCAAATGCGTTGCGACGCTCGGCCCGTACATCCGCTCGTCGAGCCGGCCGGATACAGCCAGCACCGCGTCGCGAATGGCCTCGGCCTCCAGACGCCGCATGTTCATGTGTGACAGAAGCAGGTTTCGCGGATCGGTTTCCAACGCGAGGCCGCTCGGGCGGCTGGAAAGCTGGTAGGCGCGCGACACAACCAGTTCGCGAACCAGTCGCTTGATGGACCAGCCGTTTTCAACGAACCGCTCGGCCAGGAAATCGAGCAATTCGGGGTGCGTGGGGGGGTCGCCCAAGATGCCAAGGTTGTCGACTGTGGCCACGATCCCACGCCCGAACAGGTGTTGCCAAACGCGGTTGACGATCACGCGTGCCACCAGCGGGTGCCGAGGGTCGACGATCCGCCGGGCGAGCTCAAGCCGTCCGCTGCCCTGTTCGACAGCGGGTTGCTCCGCTCCGGCGATCGCCTCCAAGTGCCGTCGAGGCACCGCCTCGCCCGGCGTTTTCGGATTGCCTCGCAAAAGCACGAGCTCGTCGACGCCGCTTCCCTCCCACATTGCTGGGGCGGTCTGCGACTCACTCGGCACTTTCGCGACGAGCCGCGCATGTTCTTCCAGGAACGGCCGTGCAATCTCGTGGACTCGTTGCAAGGGGGCGTCGTCCGGCGCGCTGAACAGTTCCGGCCGGTGGACCAACCAATCGACCAGCCGCGCCGCGTCAGCGGCCCCCTCGGAACCGATCAGCGAGTCGGCGCCGAAGCGCGTGAGCGCGTCGATGAATGTCCGCTGGTAGGCTTGCGCCACGGATTCGGCCGTCGCACCATGTAGAGGAACTCGTGAGAGTTCCGTCGATTCACCATTACGCTCGGTATTCGCACGAACTCCGCAACCCTGCGTAGCGACGGCCGCGGGTGGACGCGAGGACTCGACCACCATCGCAATCGCCAAGATCGACGACTCGTTGGGACCAACTTCACCGGCGAGGTAGGGCGTGAACTCGATGTGGGCGCGGTGCCCCGGATACGCAGTCAGGTCGTGCTCGATCCACTGGAACGCCCCATTGGGCGCCTTCCATTCGCGGACCAAGGCCCCGTGCAACGGACCGTTGTTCATGCGGTGCGAATCGACGGCCGCGTAGGCCCGGCCCGACCCGCTGACGAGATAATGGAGTTTGCCCTCGCCAAGCGTGAAACTTGGCGTCCGCAACGTGCGTCCCGATTGGGACCACGCCAGACGTCCCCCCTCGCGCTCGACGCCGGGCGCCAATTGCTGGACGTCCCACACCGGGTCGCTTACCGCCGCCGCGCGGTCGAACACCTTCACGATCGGTCCCCCGTCGATGGCACCCTTGGGACCGGTGACGAGGCGAGTTTCGCCGGGCAGCACCGGGCCCGGACCGAAAGCGAAGCCGTCTTGCAGCCAATCGGCCTTATTGATTTGCGAGTAATCAATGACGACCCTGGCGCCGGCCAAGGCGCCGGCCGCCGCGTCGGCTTGCTCCCGCCACCGCTGGGCAAGCGGCCGGAACACATCGGCCGGCGGCGCGTCGGCTGGGCCGCTCGCCAAAAGCGCCCAGGCGTGAAGCGGCGATGACGAATCGTACGTCGCGCGATCGATCTCGCCGACCCAAGAGTTAAGCACCCGCGGATCGACGGCGATCCGTTCGGCCCCCACGGCAAGACGCTCGGCGCGCAACGCCGCGTCCGCCCCCGCGGCCAGCACCTCGCGCGCGGCCATTAGCACGTCGGCCATGCGCTGCAATGCCGGTTTCGCGGCGGCGGCGATGGCCGCGGCCAGCTTCGGTCGCTGTCGGGCGCTCAACGACGCGAGTTCGCACGCGATGTGGCGGTTTTGTTCCAACGCTTCGAACGGCACCTGCCGGTAGCCGGAGCTCAGCACGAAGCCGGCCAGGGCGTAATAGTCTCTGGTCGAAATCGCGTCGAACTTGTGGTCGTGGCAGCGTGCGCAGGCCACCGTCAACCCCAGGAACGTCTTCGAGAGCACGTCGATCTTGTTGTCGTTGCGGTCCGTTTCGTCACCCCGAATGTCGACCGGCGAATGGACTTCCTCGCCCAGGAACCAAAAGCCGGTCCCGAGAATCGACTCGTTGAACCCGTGCTCGGGGTTAAGTCTCGGCACCGGCAGCAGATCGCCGGCCACGTGCTCGACGACGAATTGGTCGTACGGTACGTCGGCGTTCAAAGCCCGGATGACGTAGTCGCGGTACTGAAAGGCGTTGGGGACCGGGTAATCGAATTCGTGTCCGCGGCTTTCAGCGTAACGCACCAGGTCGAGCCAGTGCCTCGCCCAGCGTTGTCCGTATCGCGGCGACGCAAGCAGCCGATCGACGACGCGATCGAACGCCGTGGGTGTTTCGTCGGCCAGGAACGATTCGATTTCGGCCGGCGACGGCGGCAGGCCCGTCAGGTCATAAGTCACACGGCGCAACAGCGTGCGGCGGTCGGCCGGCTCGGCCGGCGTCAGCTCGGCCGCCTCGAGCTTGGCAAGGATGAACCGATCCGCTGCCGTTCGCGGCCAGCCCGTGTCGCGTACTGTTGGCGGGGTGTGTTCGACCAGCGGTTGAAAAGCCCAGCGTTGGGCCCGCTCGTGGAGGTCGAAGGACGCAGCCGGCTTGCCGCCCTCCGTGGCGACTGCTGCTTCCGGCCAAGGCGCGCCAAGCTCGACCCACTGCCGAAGTGTGGCGATCTCCGACTCGGCGAGTTTGCCGGTGGGCGGCATTTGATACAGGCCGCCATACCCCACCGCCTCAATCAGCAGGCTCTCATCCGGCTTGCCGGAGACGACCGCCTCTCCCGTATCGCCGCCGGCGAGTACTGCCGAGCGAGAATCGAGCCGCAGGCCCCCCTTCTGCTCGTCGGGACCGTGGCACTTGTGACAATGGTTGGCCAACAGCGGCCTGACCTGCTTCTCGAAGAACTCCAAATCGGCGGCGGTCGGTGCACCTCCATCCGAGTCGGCCGCTTGCAGCGACACACCATAGGCAAGCCCCAAGCCGCCCGCCAAGGCGAGGCGCAGGTGGATACGTCGGGAAACTGGCATTCACCCATCATATCAATTCGAGGGTCATTTGTCATTTCTTATTGGTCAAATGTCGTTGGTCATTGGTCACTGGCACCACTCACCACTCACCTCTCAGTGCTTGTCAGCCAACGCGCGGATGTGGTCGGCCAGCAATAGGTCGAGCTGCGGGAACAACGGCCTCAGTCTCGCCGAGAGCGGCGGGGCCTTGCCGTCGCGACGTAGCGCTTGCAGGTGGGATTGCAGCAGTTCGCGGCGCAGGGGATCGGTTTCCATCAACAGGTGGACCCAGGCCCAGGACTCGGCGTAGTCGAGTTGAGTCATGTCGGCCACCGAGTCGAGGCGCTCGAGCCGTTCCAGATCCGGACGCCAAGTGCCGCCGGCCAGCCGAGCTGCGAGGAGCTTCAGGTGCGGCCGGTTCAGCCCAGCGTCGCCCCGCGGCACCTCGGCGTACTCCGCCAACCCTTCGTCGAGCCAAAGCGGCAGCTCGGGCACGACGGCGTGCAAGTAGCCGTGGGCCACTTCGTGACGCAAGTCCTCCGACACGCGGTCACCCCAATGGGCATAGACGGCAAGCCGCGTGTCGCTTTCGACGAAGAACGCGCGTCGCGCCGGAAATTCGGGAAAGTGTTGCTCGACGAAGGTCTGGAACTTGGCTTCCGTGTCGAACAAGTAGACGTGGATCGGCTCCTCCGAGCGGGGCAGGTTCAGCTTCGACATCAAGTCGCCGCGTTCGGCCGCCACATCGTCTACCAGGCGGTGGTGTGCCGGTAGCGGAAAGTCGCTGTACACGACCAACGGTTCGAGCACCAGCGTGTGACGCGCCGGCAACGCGGGCCGCGGCGAAAACAGGGTCGCGCAGCCGGAAACGACCGTCAAGAGCATCAGGCCCGCGCAATGTAGCGGAGCTCGTGAGAGAACCTTCGGAATTCTCACGAATTCCGCTAATCGAACGATCGCATTATGTCTGCGCGCGGTCACGAGTGCGTCTCCGCGAACGTGCGCCGCCGCGCTTGATCGGCGATCGCTCGACGATGGGGGCCGGCGCGACGCTCGCCCGTTCGGCCCGCGAGCTCGTCGCACAGTTTGACCCATTCCCCACCCCAACGTCGCACGCTGTACTCGCGATCGGCAAGCTCGCGGCCTGCGCGTCCCAGCCTGATCCGGAGTTCCGGCTCGGCCGCCAGGCGTCCAATCGCATCGGCGCACTCGGCGGGTGTGCGAACCAGGAACCCAGTGACGCCCTCGACGACCATCTCGTTGTTGGCTCCGACTTTATTGGCCACCACGGGCAGCCCCGCGGCCATGTACTGCAACACTTTTAGCCCGCACTTTCCCAGGCTCCATGGGTCGTCCGGGAGCCAACTGATGCCCACGTCGGCGTCGGCCACATCCGCCGCTTCGGTCGCGGCCGACCAGGCGCGCGGTTCGACTCGGATTCCACGCAAACTCGGAAAGACGTCGGAGACGACGCGTAGTTGCAGACCCGGCAGGCGAGCCGCGGCCGCCGCCAGGCACGGTTCCGCCAGATGAAGGCTCGGCAACGTGCTGCGTTGTCCGATCCACACCAGTTTCACGCCGCTTCCGCGCCGTCGGTGGTCGGCGGCCGGATATGTCTCTGGGCGAACGCACGTGGGTACGAAGCGAACACGTTCGGCCGGTACCCAGCGGGCCGCTTGGGCGCACAAATGGTGGTTGCCGCCGGTGACGGCGTCGGCGGCGTAGATGGTCGCCCAGAACCCAAGCATCCTCCGCCAATTTTCCGTGCCTTTAGGATGGTAACTGTCGCGGCAATAAAGGGCATCGTCAAAATCGTAAACCAGTCGCCGAGCGTGCTTGCGGAGGATGCGAAGTTGCCATAACGGCAGCAGCTTGCGTTGCAACACGACAACATCGGCACCGCCGGCATCTCGTAGTTGGCCGACGCGGCGTAGGAGACCGCGAGCCAGCGGCTCTGCCTCGAGGTGCCAGTTTCGCTCCAGAAGCGCCGGCCGAAACGCCTCGAGCCGGTAGCGGTAGCAAACGTGGTCGTGACCCTCCGTGAACGCCAGCAGTTTCATGGACGGGCCAAACTCGCGATTTTTCCAAATTTGAGAATCCGGGGGAGGGATCGTACCAGTTTCCGATAGCCCGCCCAAGTGCGGATTATTCGCGAGCCATTAGGGACAATCTGCGCCAAGTTGCCGAAACGTCCTAGGTTGCCGAGTCACGCAATCGGGTACAATGCGGATCGGGTTCGGGACCCATAAATTAAAAAACTCGGCCGACGGGAGTGTAGCATGCAATCAACACTTCTCTTCACTTGCCTTCTGACGAGCGCGGCAGCTCAGGCAGCGGAACCCCCGAAGAAGCCGAACATCCTGCTCATCTACGCCGACGACCAATCGTACAAGACGGTCGGCTGCTACCCAGGGTCATGGTCGTGGGTAAAGACCCCGAACATCGACAACCTGGCGAAATCCGGCGTGCGGTTCCAGGGCGCCTACCTCGGCGGTTGGTGCATGCCGTCCCGCGCTTCGATCCTGACCGGCCGCCAGCCACACGGTATCCATTCCATGCGGATGAAAGGGCCGTATCCCGGTAGTACCTACGACCCCAAACAGTGCCCGTTCTGGCCGGCGCTTCTTCGCGAGAACGGCTATCATACGGCCCAGATCGGCAAGTGGCACACCGGCTCTGACGCCGGGTTTGGCCGGGACTGGGACTACCAGATCGTTTGGAACCGGCCGAAGCACCCGGAGAATGCCGGGGCATATTACGAGAAGCAGTTGCTCGCGATCAACGGCGAGGAAAAATGGCAGGACGGTTATCCATCGGACAACTACACGAAATGGGCTGTCGAGTACGTCAAAGGCACGCCACGGGACCAAGGCAAACCGTGGTTCCTGTGGTTGTGCTACGGCAGTATCCACGGCCCGTCGAAGCCCGCGGCGCGGCACAAGGGAATGTACCGCGATGCGAAAGCTCCTGAGCCCGCCGACCTCCTGGGCCCCTGGACTGGTAAACCCGATTACCTGAAGAACACGCTTGCGTGGCGGAGGACGGCTGAAGGGAAAGTCGTTGCCGGCAAGAGCGGCGAGAAGGTGGGCGATGAAGCTGGGGAAATGCAGACCGGGTTCGCGGACTGGGTGCGACAGGTGAACGAATGCGTGCCGGCCATCGACGAGGGCATCGGCGAGTTGATCGCCGCCCTGAAGGAGACCGGTCAACTTTCGAACACGCTGGTGATCTACACCGCAGACCAGGGATTCGCGATGGGTGAGCACGGGCTAAGGATGAAGATCGCCCCGTACGACGCAAGCTATCGCTCGCCGCTGATCGTTTCCATGCCCGGTACGGTCGCCGCCGGAAAAGTGTGTAAGCAGACGCCGAACGCTCCGGATCTCGTCGCCACCATCTTTGCGGCCATTGGTGTAAAGCCGCCGGACGGACTGCACGGCCGTGACTTCAGCCCGCTGCTGAAGAACCCCGCCGCTGAGTGGCCGCACCCATGCCTCTTCGAGCACACCGGGCACGATTTCGGCGACGACGTGGCGGAGATGTTGCGCGATAATCCACAAGGGGCCATTTACCAGGAGGTGCCATGGTACACTGCTG
>DATLQY010001133.1:0-3290 GCA_035534975.1 Pirellulales bacterium | reverse complement strand
AAATCGAACGACCGATCACCGCACCTCTGGAGCGTCCACTGGGGCTATGGTTGCAATTCGAGCGCCGACCAATCTTCGCTCACCGGCGCGGTGATCGTCACCAACTCCTTGTTCGACGGATCGCGAAACGAAAGGCTCCGGCCGTGCAGGGCGATGGCACGCAGCCGCTGGTCGTCGTGTTGCGGGCCAAAAAGGACGCTGCCGCCGTAGAAGGCGTCGCCCAAGACGGCATGCCCGCGCGCCGCGGCCTGCACGCGAACCTGGTGCGTGCGGCCGGTCTCCAGCTCGATTTCAAGCCACGATCCCCAGCGCGTTTCACCCAGGGTGCGGTAGCGCAACACAGCGACCCGCCCCTCGGGATCGTCGGCCGGCACTAGTTCGGCCCGTGGCTGGCCGTAGATCTTGCGAAGATGGTCGGTCCAGGTCCCCTCGGTGGGTTCGACCCGGCCCTCGACGCAGGCCCAATAGATCTTGCGGACTTCGCGGCGTTCGAATTGCAGGCTGAGCTTGTGTCCAGTCCGCCGGCGCGTGGCGAACAACATGGCGCCCGAAACGGGCCGGTCGAGCCGGTGCGGCACCGCCAGGTACGCCGGTCCCGGCCGCGGCGAACTCGCGGCCAGCCATTGTTTCAGCCGGGCCTCGAGGCTGTCGAACTGCGGCGGCGCCTGGGTCGCAAGCCCGGCGGGCTTGAGCACCACCAGGCACGGACCGGATTCATAAAGCAACCTAATCGAGGGTTCTGGCGTCACGATGGCCCTAGCGTATCGAGAGGCGGCGGTTAAACAAGGGGCAGCCCATGGCCATGAAGCCGACGGGTTTTTTCATACTGGACCAAAGAGTTAGACAAATCGGGCCGCCGGCCTGCTCTATTAGCATGTGTGGGAGACGACCGACGACAAGCTGACACGGCACGCCTGCTGTCCGAACTGGCCAACGGCCGGGAGGAGGCGTTCAATGAGTTGTATGACCGGTTTGGCACTCGGCTGTTTCGCGTGGCCCAGGCCCAACTCCGCAACCGACACGACGCGGAAGACGCCGTCCAGGAGGTGTTCATTGCCCTGATCAGGTCGCGGCACAAGTTGAGCGAGGTGCGGGATCTGGCGGCTTACCTGTTCGCGGCACTGCGTCACACGGTGGCCCGGCGCTCCGTGCGTCGCGCAGGCGAGCCGATCAGCACCGAAATCGACGTTGCCGAACAGGATAAAACACCCCGCGATGCGGATCCGCGTGCCGAGCGACTTGAGAGTGCCTTGGCGGCCCTGCCTCCGGAACAACGCGAGCTACTAGCACTCAAATTCGAAGGCGAACTGACGTTCGCGGAAATCGGCGGCACGCTCGGAATCAGTGCCAACACGGCGGCCAGCCGCTACCGCTACGCTCTGGAAAAGCTGCGGGGTTGGCTCAAGAACGAAGTCACGCAACGTTAGACCGGAATTTTTGGATTGGACGGGCTGATGGGACCAAATTCAGAGCCAGATGAACTCGAACAAGCGCTCGCGGCACGACCTCGCGCCGATCCCTCGGCGGAACTGCGCCGCCGGGTGCGGATGCTGGTGCGAGGCGAACTGCGCCGGCCAACCTTGCTCGGCGGGTGGTCGTTCGCGGCGGAGTTGGCGGCCGCGATGTTACTCTGGATCAATCTGTCGTGGAGTGCGACCGGTGAAACAGCCTGCAATCTGGCGACCCCTCCCGACGCCGACTCGTGGGCCATGTTCGCCCAACAAATCGAACAAGTTGCCCCGGAACTCTCGCCGCGGGAAGTCCGGCGGCAAGCGTTGGTGCTGTCTGCCGGAGCGAACCTGACTTCCGCCGCGCTGGCTTCTCCACTGGCAATCCCCCGACCCGGCCCGTTCTGACAATCAGGAACCTTTTTCATGGGATATCTGTTGCTCTGGATCGAAAACCTGGTCGTTTCGTGCTTGTTCGTCGCGCTGATAACGGCCTGCCTTGGCCGGCTGCGGAGCCGGCGGCGACAACTGGCGGGCTCGGTGTCGGTGGTTCTGCTGATGTTCGCGGGCTACGCCGCCCTGACCGGGTTCGAAGCCGGCTTGGAATTTGGCAACCGGATTCGGATCGGCTGGTTCCGGCCGCTCTTGCTCTTGACGCTGGTCTTCATCGCGGGCGCGTCATCGATTGCACGCCGCGGAATGCGTTTGGCGCCGGGCTCGGCGACGGTTCCCGCGGCGGACTGGGCGCGAGACAAGCTCGGGCTCGCCCTGATGGCCGCCGTGGCCATGCAACTGATGACCTTTTGGAACCTCGACGCGGCGGTCACGCAGAAGCTCGCCGTGCTGCGAACCGAGGCCGGTGCGCTGGCGGTGTCGGCGGCGCCGCGTGACGTGGACGATGGAGACAACGCCGCGTTCGGCTATCAGATGGTGATCGAAGCGATGGGACTGGGAAAGGATTGGCCCAAGGTTTGGAACGACGCCATTACGGTGGCAAACGATCCACAATCGCCGCAAAACGCGCTCAAGGAGGGCGTTGCCGAGTTCGACTTTGCGGGAGCCGAGCTCGGTCGATTTCTCGAACGCCATGCAGCCGAATTGACGTTGCTCCGCCAAGCGGCCGACAAGCCGGGTTGTCGTTTCGACCGCAACTACGCCCAGCCCGGATTCGACATGTTATTGCCCGAGATCCAGGACATGCGACTGGCGGTGCAGTTGTTGGCCGTCCACGCACGGTCCCAAGCGGCCGGGGGGATGTTGCGTTCGGCACTCGCGGACGTGCATGCCATGTACGCCATCGCGGTGCATGTCGGAAGCGAGCCATTCCTGGTTTCAATGATGGTGGCCGCGGATATCGACCGCCTGGCTAGGGACACGCTTGTGGCCGTGCTCAGCGCGGCGCGACCGACCGAGCAGGATCTCGACGCCATTCGAATCGACGCCAAGATCTCGTACCGCAGGTTGCTCAATCGGTCGCTACGGATGGAGGAGGCGTTGTTCCTGACGGAATTCTCCAGTCTGGGCGACTCGCGAAGGTTCGACATTCTCTTCGCGGTGATCGGCGTGTCGAAACCGCCGCCGTTCCCTGGATTCGGTCCTCTCTATCGAGTGTTCCTGCTGAGCGACGACGCCGCGGCCTACCGCGAGTTCATGCACCTTCACCAGCAGACGTACACGAGGCCCTATGTCGAAGCCAAGGCCCGCTGGGAAGGCCTCGATGCCGAGATGCAGCAGAACAAGCCGGGGATCTTGACATCGCTCTTGGCGCCGGCGATCACGAAGTGCAATGAGAAGGCCATCGAGGCCGACGCCGCCCGACGTCTCGCCCAGGTAGCGCTGGCG
>DATLQY010001132.1:0-5627 GCA_035534975.1 Pirellulales bacterium | reverse complement strand
AGCCTTCAAGCGGCCCATGTTCGTTTCGTTCAATCCTCCACGAGGTAAGACCATCAACTGGAGAGCCGTATGCGGGACATCTGCACGTACGGTTCGGAGGGAGGGGGGGCCGGACAACCGGCCCTCCCTACCCCTATCTTTACGCTACGGATCAATCCTTGGCTTTTGGCGGGCCGTTGTTTTTTTCAACGACCCGCCAAAAGGCCAGGGTGGAGAACGCTTGCAAAGCTCAACGGCGCGCGGCTTCGTCACGCAGCCGGCGCAGCTCGTCGTCGCGCGGCTTGCCGTGGTTCGGGTCCAACTCAAGAACATGAGCGAAGTCGGCCGCGGCTTGTTCCTCGCGCCCCAGTGCGACCTGGGCCAGGCCCCGATCGGACCAGGCGTCGGCACAGTTCGGATCGAGCTCGATCGCGCGCGTCAAGTCGGCCATCGCCTGGTCCCATTGCCCCAAGCCTTTGTGCGCCAGACCGCGAAAGTGCCAGGCTTGGGCGTATGCGGGCTCCAATTCGACGGCCTTCGACAAGTCGTCGAGCGCCTCGCGGTTCTCACCCAGGCAATGGCGTGCCGCGCCGCGATTGATCCACCAAAGCGCGCCGGCCGAATCGAGCTCGATGGCTCGTGAAAAGTCGACCGCCGCCTCTTTCCAACGGCCAAGCTTGGCGCAAGCGCAGCCGCGATTCCCCCATGAGAGCTTGTTGTTGGGGTCCAGTTCAATCGCCTTGGAGGCATCGTCGATCGCCTTTTCCCATTCGCCGAGCTTGTTGAAGACCCAACTCCGGTTGCTCCAGGCCGGCGCGTGGTTGGGATCGAGCTCGACGGCGCGCGAATAATCGGTCATTGCCCGGTCCCATACTTTGAGCTTCGTATGGCCAAATCCGCGGTGGAACCAGGCTTCAGCGGAATGGGGCTCCAGCTCGATGACCCGCGAAAAGTCGTCCAATGCCTTGTCCGGTTCCCCGATGTTCAGGTACGCGTCACCCCGGCCCCATAGCGCTTGGACGTAATCCGGCTTCAGGTGCAGCGCTCTTGAGAACTCGTCGACCGACTCGAAGCCCGCGCCCTTCAGGAACAACGCACGGCCGACGGCGTGACTGAGGAACGGGCTTCGCGGTCGAAGCGCCCGCGCGGCCGTGTAATAACGCACGGCGTCGTCGTACTGCCGCAGGGTTGAGAGGCAGAGCCATCCCAGCGCGTCGTTGATCCACAGATCGTCGGGATATTGCCGATGCGCTTTTCGCAGCAGGAACAGGGCCGGCGGCGCCGCGCCCGCCTCGACCAACGCGTTTGCCATCAGGTGCAGCGTCGCCGGCGGCGACCGGCTGACGTCGGTTGAGTCGGCCAGTGCCTTCAGCGCCTCGCTATCGGAGCGCTCGAGGAGGTCTCGAAGCTGGTTGCGCGAGGCGTCGGCGTCGGCCGCCTTGGCGATGCGCAAGAGCTGTTTCCAATCCGGCACAGCCTCACTCGCCGAGCGCCGGCGCATGCTCGACCAGAAATCCAAGGTCCGGACCAACTCGAGCCGGATGCGCCGTCCCCGGATGCGTTCGGCCGATTCCTCGAATGGCAGCGCCGCCACGTCGATGCCGTAGTCCCGAAATGCCTGGGCGAACTTCGCGTCTTGTTCCTGGCCGGTGAAATAATCCTCTTTTTCAGGGCGGCGATAGATCTCCTCGAGTCGCTCGACCATGGTCACGTCGCCACGGAGCTCCAGCAGGCGGCTCGGGCGCTCCGGCCGGCCAGCCGCGACCAGGAGCTTTTCGGCGCGCTCGACGGCCGCCGCGGCCGCGGGCCATTTCGAGGCCTCGATCTGCGACGCCGCCTCATCCAGCACGCGATCGACCTCGACGTCGAGCGCCGTTTCCCGCGCCGCGTGGTCGCGG
This sequence comes from Pirellulales bacterium, assembly GCA_035534975.1. Taxonomy (GTDB): domain Bacteria; phylum Planctomycetota; class Planctomycetia; order Pirellulales; family JAICIG01; genus DATKSN01. The sequence continues at coordinate 3,750 of DATLQY010001132.1, read as the reverse complement.
GCGACCCAGCCGATGCCGCCGGCCAAAAACCCCAGCACGAACAATACGGCGGCCGTCACGCCCAGCGCGGCGTGGTTCCGTCGGACGAATTTTCGAACTCGGTAGGCGACCGAAGGAGGGCAGGCCTCCACGGCTTCGCCGCGCAAGTAGCGCTCGACGTCGGCCGCGAAAGCACCGGCCGTCTCGTACCGCCGCCGCCGGTCTTTTTCGAGCGACCGCATCACGATCCAATCGAGCTCGCCCCGGACCTGCCGGCTGAGTCGCCGCGGATCGCTCCCGCGCTTTCCCGAAATCGTCGTCGCCGCCGCCAGGTTCAACGTGCCGATTCGAACGCTCGGCTTGGGCGGTTCCTCCTCCCGGATGATCCGCCGCATTTCGTCGTGGCCCACCTCGCGCAGCCGATCCGGTTCGAACGGCGTCGTGCCGGTAAGCAGCTCGTAGAGCAGCACGCCCAACGAATAGATGTCGCTTCGCGTGTCGACGTCGAGTCCGCTCATCTCCGCCTGCTCGGGACTCATGTACAACGGCGTGCCGATCATCTGGGCGAAGCCCGTGAAAAGCGTCTTGTCGGTCAGTCGCCGGCCCAGCGCCTTGGCGATGCCGAAGTCGATGACCTTGACCACACCCACGCCGTCGTGCAGCGTCACCAGCACGTTGCCGGGCTTCAAATCGCGGTGGATGATCCCGTTTTGGTGCGCGTGCTGCACGGCCGCGCAGACCGAGACGAAGAGCTTCAGGCGTTCTTTGGGTGGCAGTTGGTTCTGATCGCAGAATTCGGTGATGAGGAGTCCACGGACCAGGTCCATGGCGAAGTAGGGTCGCCCCGATTCGGTCGATCCGCCGTCGAGGACGCGGGCAATGTTGGGATGGTCCATCAGCGCCAGGGCCTGGCGTTCGGCCTCGAAGCGGGCGATCACGGCTCGGGAGTCCATGCCCGGCTTGACGATCTTCAGGGCCACTTTGCGACGAATCGGCCGTTCCTGCTCGGCCATGAACACGACGCCAAAGCCCCCTTCGCCGATTTGTTCCAGCAGCTTGTAGGGACCGATGACCGTGCCCGGCCCCTCGGCGAACAGCGAACGATCGGTGGTCGCGGGCCGTCCGCCATCGCCGTTGGCCCCGCCGGCCAAGGCTGGCTCTTGGAGAAAGTCGCCGACCCGCGGGTAGGCGTTCAGCAACCGCTCGACACGTTGCCGTAATGGCAGATCCCTACCGCAGGCGGCCTCGAGATAGCCGGCGCGCTCGTCGGGCGCGTTCTTCTCCAAGGCGGCGAAGAAAATGGTTTCGACATGGGAAAGGCTGCTCATCGCCAGGGCCTTTCTGGCTGTGGTACACGATGACTACGACAATGCGACGAAAAGGTCCAAAACCCCTCAAGGCAATCAGCGGCGGCCGTCCGGTACGGTTTCGGGTTCCTCCAACTCGGCGTACAGCCAGACGCGCGCGTAAGTCCAGTAGCGTTCAGCGGTCGCGACGGATACCCCCAATGCCATGGCGGCCTCGGGAATCGTCAGTCCGGCAAAGAACCGGAGTTTGACCAATTCAGCCTTGATCGCGTCGTGCTCGGCCAGGCGGTCGAGGGCCTCGTCGAGCGCTACGAGATCGTCGTCGCGACCGTCGACGCCCGGCGAACCGTCGAGATCGACACGGCGGCGGCCGCCGCCGTGCTTGCCCCGTTTCTTTCGCCGCGCGTTCTCGACGAGAATTCGTCGCATGGCCTCGGCGGCGGCGGCAAAGAAGTGGCCGCGGCCGGACCATTTCGGTTCATCGCCTTTGCCGACCAACCGCAGGTAGGCCTCGTGGACCAAGGCCGTGGCCTGCAAGGTTTGCCCCGGGGTCTCCTTGGCCAGCTTTTGCGCCGCTAGTTTGCGAAGCTCGTCGTAGACCAAGGGCAGCAATTGCGCGGCCGCGGCCGGATCGCCTTGGCCAATCTCGTTCAAGATGCATGTGACGTCATTCGACATCGTCGGTCCCCCATCACGAGGCGGGATTGCACCAGGATTCATTCTGCCGCGGCGCGGCCGGAACCACAAGGGCCCCGCGGTGGTGTCCTAACAGTGTGGTGGTCGGCCGGGATGGCCGCCGCTATCGTGGACGTCGTCGTGACCAATGAGACCAGAACTCAATAAAGGCTTCAAGTCCATCCGCGCCCTGCCATTTTTTCTGTTCACCTTTCCAGATTTTACGGAGAATCTCCTTGTCCAGGACTTGGTACGAAACGGGTCCCCCAGGCTCGTATTTAGGGCGCGAGCCAAGTCCCTGCTGAACACGCTCGACCAACTTCACTTTCGGAAATGTGCAATCGCACACGCTCTCTCGATCCCGTCAAAATCCTCTCACCCCATCGCCTTCACGACCAAATCGCCGACCTGCTGCGTGCTATGGCCCATTTTGCCGGCGGCCTGACTTTTCATCTTGGTGCCGGTGACGGCCCTGATGGCCTCCATCACGCGCTTGCCGGCTTTCGGCTGACCGGTGTGCTCCAGCAGCATGGCCATGGCGTTGATCGCGGCGATGGGGTTGATCACGTGCTGGCCCGTGTACTTGGGCGCGCTGCCCCCCATCGGCTCGAACATGCTCACGCCCCCCGAGTCGGGGTTGATGTTGCCGCCGGCCGCCACGCCCATCCCTCCCTGCAGGATGCCGCCCAGGTCGGTGATGATGTCGCCGAACATGTTCGTGGTCACGATCACGTCGTAGTACTCCGGGTTCTTGACCATCCACATGCAGCAGGCGTCGACGTGGTTGTAGTCGGCTTTGACGTCAGGGTACTCCTTGGCCACTTCCTGGAACGTCCGCCACCAAAGGTCGTGCCCGTAGGTCAGCACGTTCGTCTTGGCCACCAGCGTGAGCATTCGCTTGGGGTGGTTCCGCTTCCGCGTAAACTCGAAGGCCCAGCGGATGCAGCGCTCGCACCCCTTGCGGGTATAGATGGCGGTCTGGCTGGCGACCTCGTCGGGCGTGTTCTTCTTGAGAAACCCCCCGACGCCGCAATAGAGGTCCTCGGTGTTCTCGCGAACGACGACGAAATTGATATCGTCGGGGCCTTTGTCTTTGAGCGGCGTTTCGACGCCCGGAAAGAGTTGCACCGGCCGCAAATTGATGTACTGGTCGAGTTGGAACCGTAATTCCAGGAGCAGCCCTTTTTCCAGGATGCCCGGCTTGACGTCGGGGTGCCCGACGGCACCGAGGTAGATGGCGTCGAACTTCCTCAGTTCGTCGACCGCGCCGGCGGGCAGAGTTTCGCCGGTCCGCAGGTACCGTTCACCACCGAAGTCAAAGGGGACCAGTTCGTACTTGAAGTTTTCGAGCGAGGCCGCGGCGGCAAGCACCTTGAGCCCTTCGGCCGCCACCTCGGGTCCGGTGCCGTCGCCGCCGATCAACGCGATCTTCATGGGAATCCTGTCTGTGGAACGAGGGAAGCAAGTTCGCGAGCAGGCGAATCGAGCAATCTTAACCGCGACGAGGCCACGATATGTGACGTTCAAGTGTCTGCGCGTGGAATGTTCTGCGCGTGGAATATAGGGTGCGACTGGCGTGCGCAAAATGACTCAAAAAGGCGTTTGGAGGTTGACCAGGTTTGTTCCCTGAAAGCGTGGAGTCCGGCGCTGGTGGGCCGGCGCTCGCCTTAGGCGAGCTTGTCCCACCCTTTTCTAGGTTGGTCAAGGGGGTTATTTGAGCGATTGACGGTCCTCGATATCCGTGCCACGATCGGTCGTTTTTCGCGATTGCGAAAAGGATTTTTCATGG
>DATLQY010001131.1:0-5008 GCA_035534975.1 Pirellulales bacterium | reverse complement strand
GGCGTTCCGCCTGCCCAGGATCGTGCAAGGTCGTTTAGGGTGGATTTTCTCCCGCCGCTCGCCTAAGCTGAAAAACAACCATCAACCTAGGCCATCCTCGAGGCGGCCATACCCATGCGCTGTTGGAATTGTGGTAAGCGGCTGCGTGTCAAAGCCAAGCACTGCGCGTATTGCGAGGCCCCCGTCGAATCCGCGCCCAAAAAGGGAGAAATCGACGCCGTCTTGGAATTCTTGGGACAAATGCCGCCGGACGCCATGGAAGAATTGCGCGCGGCGTTCGAAGGGAGCAAGACGGCGGAAGAGTTCGCCGACCGCATCCTGGTTGGCGAATGCCCGAACTGCGGCGGCACGGACGTCGGAAATTGCGAGAACGATCCGGAAATTGACGAGCTTCTCGTCGGTCGATGTTACCAGTGCGGCCAATTCTGGTGTACCGAGTGCCGCCGGCTGCTGAATCGCGACGCGCCAACGTGCGAGTGCTGGACGTCGGACGATTGAATCGGCAAGAGAACGGCCGAGACCGTTGCCTTGGCATTCTCCAGGGAAGTTACCGGGGCTGCCCTTCCGCCTGGTAAAAAGCTACAATGAGAGCATGGGGCGGGAAGTTAGGAAACGACCTGGAACCGTGATCATCCCTCAATCCGTACCGAGGAACCCAACCATGCGCCGCGCCTTGCGACCGTGTCGTTCGTTATTTGCCCTTCTGGCTGCCGCCGGGCTGCTGTCCATCGGCACGCCGTGCCAGGCGGCCGAGCCCGCGGGCCGGGCCGCCGAACAGGCCGTGATCAAGGCCCTTGATTTCCTGCGGCAGAAAGGGCAGCTCGACGACGGCTCATACAGCAAACAACAGGGACCGGCCGTGACGGCCTTGGTCACGACCGCCGTCTTGCGCAGCGGTCGGTCGCCCGACGATCCGCTCGCGGCCAAGAGCCTGAAGTACCTCCAAAGTTTCGTCCAGCCCGACGGCGGGATCTACGGTAAAGGGAGCGTGGTGCAGAACTACGAGACCTGCCTGGCGCTGGTCTGTTTCGTCGAAGCGAACCACGACGGCCGCTACGACAAGTTGATCGCCGGCGCCGAGAACTTCATCAAGCAACTGCAATGGGACGGCGAGGAAGGGCACGACGAATCGAGCTTCAACTACGGCGGTGCGGGCTACGGCAAATCGAAGCGGCCCGACCTCTCGAACACGAACTTCCTGCTCGATGCGCTGAAGGCCGCCGGGAACGGACCGGATGACGAGGCCGTGAAGAAGGCCCTGATCTTCGTCTCCCGTTGCCAGAACCTGGAGACCGAAAACAACACGTCGCCCTTCGCCGCGCTGAATCCCGACGGCGGCTTCTACTACACCGTGGCCGCCGGCGGTGAAAGCCAGGCGGGCAAGAACGAAAATGGCGGCCTGCGGAGCTACGGCTCGATGACCTATGCCGGACTCAAGAGCATGATCTTCGCCGGCGTCGGACCCGACGACCCGCGCGTTCAGGCGGCGATCGGCTGGCTGAAGAAGCATTACTCGCTCGAAACCAATCCGGGCATGGGCGATAACGGGCTGTATTACTATTACCACACCTTCGCCAAGGCGCTCGATTCCCTGGGACAAGAGACCTTCGAAGACGCCGACGGGACGAAACACGAATGGCGCAAGGAGCTGGCCGAGGAGCTGGTCCGCCGCCAGCAACCCGACGGCTCGTGGATCAACACCAACGGTCGTTGGCTCGAAGGCGACGCGAACCTCGTGACAGGCTACGCCCTGCTGACGCTATCGTATTGCCACTCGCCGAGAGTGAAGAAGCAAGACGATATCGGGAAATAGCGTTTTTCGGCCTGGACTTTGTCGTGAAATCGCTTCCATTGTTCGACTATTCAAGTGTTCCCGCCGACGAGCGTTCATCGATCGAGCGCTCTTTCGGCGCGTTCACCATGCTGGCCCAAGTGCTCGAGTGGGGACGCGACCTCGATCCCGCGGTGGTTGTAGACGATATTGTCGCCATGGACGAATACAGTCACGATGTCGTCGTGAAGCTGCCGAACGGACGACATCTTGCCTTCGACACGACTTGACTGGGTGCCTTGACGGCGGTCGCCGTCTGGCCCCAGAAGCCGACGCCGGACGAGCTGCTGGACGCGCGCGTACGACGCGGGTGGAAGCCGACTGCGAGCGGCCTTAAGGGCGGCGATCGCATTCTCGGCCATGCCGCGTGTCTGTTCGAGCCTGATCATCGTCACGGGCCTAGCCAAGAGTGATCGCCCCAGCCTTGCACGCCGCCCGCCGGCGCGGGATGCTGGCCGTACTACTTGGCCTCGCCCACGTCGTAACACCACAGCGTACCCAGGTCGCGAACGAAGAGCCGGCCGCCGGAGACGACGGGGTAGGCCCAGGCCTGCGACCGGCCACGGTCGGGCTGGTCGGGGGGCGTGAATCGTCCCAGCTCGTGGTAAGCGTCGGGCTTGGCCTCGACCAACGCCACGTCGCCCTTTTCGCCGTGGATGTACAAACATCCGTCGGCGTAGCAGACCGCGCCCGTGCCGATGCAACGATCCTGCCACCGGACTTTGCCGGTTGCGAATTCGGCGCAGATCAGCGACTGGCCGTTCGTGCCGTAGAGGAAGCCGTCCAGCAGCACCGCGCCGCCGATGGCGGTCGGGAGGCCCTTCTCAAAATAGACCTGCTCCGCCGTGAATTGGCCGTTGTCGGCGCGCAGCTTGACCAGCCCCGCGCCGCCACGACCGGTGCCGCTGTAGACCTGTCCCTCGTGGGCCACCGGCGTGGGGATGTTGGCCGGGCTTCCCTTGGACGTGGCGTCGTACCGCCAGAGAAACTTACCGGTCTTGGCGTCGACGCCGACCACGCCCTTTTGCAGGAATTGCACGTACTGCTTGACGCCTTCGGCCTCGACGACGATCACCGAGGCGTACGCCGCCTGGTCGGCGTCGGCCACGGCCGATTTCCAGATCGTCTCGCCCGTCTGTTTGTCGAGCGCCACCAGCGTGGCCTCGGCGCCGCCGGGCGTGCAGACCAGCACGTCGCCGTCGATCAGTGGCGACTCGGAGTAGGCCCACACGCCAGGCTTGCCGCCGAATTCGCTGCGCAGGCTCTTCTGCCAGTGCGGCGAGCCTGTGGCCGTTTCGAGGCAGGCCAGGTCGCCGTCGGACCCCAGCGCGTAGAGCCGTTTGCCGTCGACCGTGGGGGTCGAGCGGGCACCGGGGTACTGCGGACCTTGGTTCGGACCGACCTTGCCGAGGCGCGTAAACCAGGCCCGCTTTCCGTCCTTGACATCGAGCGCCGCGACGAATTCGTCGTCGATTCCCTCGTTACCCAGCAGGTAGAGCCGCTCGCCGACCACCGCGGGGGTCGAGTAACCGTAGCCGATGTCCTTGACCTGCCAAAGCAGCTTGGGCCCACCCTCCGGCCATTGGTGCAACAACCCCCTTTCGCGCGACACGCCGTCGCGCTGGGGTCCGCGCCATTGCGGCCAGTCGGCGGCGCCTGCGACGAGAGAAAAGGAACCGACGGCCAGGACGACGAGCGGAAACCACCGTGTTTTCATCGTTTACCTCGACAGTTGGGGCTGGTTGGAGAGTTCAGTGTAGGAACTGGCGAGGGGCGTTACAACTGGCTCCTGGAATGGGTCGCGCGGCGGCACGATGGGCGGACGATGGTCAACTGGCCTATCGCAGCGGCGTTCAATCGCCGTACAATGACCCAGCGGGACGGAAGGCTGCCGAAGCTCGACTTGCTTCGGCTGCCGATCGTCGAAAAAGCTTCGAAGGACGGCACGCCTTTCGTTTCCCGCTTTAATGGCTCCAACGATGGGATGGTGAACATTGGACGAGACGATCAAGGGCATGGCCGAATTGAACACGCCGTATTGGGAAAACCTGAAACGGCGCGATCGGCTCGTGGTCAGGGTGTGCGGCTACGCGTCGTTGTTCGTCGTGGCCGTGGCGATTGTTTTTTGCGTCGCGATTTACAATGGATGAGTGATTATTCGCACCGTTTACAGTGCCCCTTGAGGACGACCTCGGTGACACGGCCCAGCGCCGCGCGCTCTCCGACGAGCGTCACAGCGGCCTGGTGCGAGAGATCGGGAACGCAGGAAACGTCGCCGCAATCGACACACAAGAAGTGCGTGTGATCGCCGGACTCATGCTCGGCCCCCCGCCGCAATTCGAATCGCCAGACGTGGTCGCCCAACTCCAAGCGGTGTAACAGGCCTACGTCCGCGAGGTCCATCAGGTTGCGGTAGATCGTGGCCTTGTCGAACCCCTGGGGCGCCAACGCACCGGCGACTTGGGAGTGCGTCATGGGCCGTGACGCGCCAAAAAGCTGGCGCAAGACCGCCAGGCGCGCCGGAGTGCCACGCAAACCCTTGTCGCGGATCAATCGGCGGACGTCATCCAGCGCTGGAGCGTCCGCGCGCTTGGCGTGCTTTTTCACTAGGTGGAGCAACCCTGCCTTGCCGTGGGACCTCACGTCCCGGCGAGGGTTTTCAGGACCGGGACGCGAGTGTTGGTCAAGAGTTGATTATAGCCCGCTACCGCCTTGCGCGTAAGCCCCGCGGGCGCGTTGCCTCTCCAACTCGTGTAGGAACAAAGACAAAACCATCGAGGCCACCGGCTTAGGCGTGTGGCACTCTGCCCTCCGCGCAGCGCCGAGAAACCGACGGCAGGCGAACCACGAAACACACGAATCACACGAAAAATGGACGGAGACGACCAAAGCCGGGAAGAATACCGACCCCCACTTGAGCCACGGATGGAGCACGGATCAACACGGACCGAAGAGGGTTTCACGCAAGGCCGCCATGACGCAAAGTAAGAAAAAAATTTGGCTGGCCGCTTCAAAGAGTGCATCCACCGGGTAGGCGGAGAGATTGAAGACCCCTTGGGGCCAAACGGTCACCGTGACATCATGATCTAGGTTCTGCTGAACGGCGTAGGCAAAAGCTAAGCTCTCCCGCGCCGATCCGACGAAAAGGGCTGGCTTCATACGAACCGAGACGGAGTT
>DATLQY010001130.1:0-10521 GCA_035534975.1 Pirellulales bacterium | reverse complement strand
CGTAGTCTTTTGGCCGCCATGGCGGGTGCGGCCATCCCGACGCACCTGGATACAGATCAGCCGGCCGGTCGAGTGGCAATGCCCTTCGAATCAGGGGCTGAAACCGCGTCGTTCGCGCCCCCGGCCGGCGCGCTGCCAGGTAATCCGCAACTGGACAAACCGCAACGCGACGACGAGAGCGGTAACGAAAAGACGAATACCGTTTCGCCGAGGTCAGGGCCCGATGCGTTCGCGCGTGACAGCGACGCCGGAAACGGCGCAGACGCTTCGGAGATGCTTGATATTGACGGACCGATGTCTTTTTCCGTACTGTCGTCGGGGCGCGATGGGGCGCCCTTGAAGATGGGGGCCGACGAGGTGAACGACTTCGACCGTGACAATGCGGAGTCGCGACCGGCCATCCCCTTGGCGGTTGACGCGCGGCTTCAGGCGACGGCGATTCAATTAGCCGGCTCCAGCCCGCACACGGCTGACGATGCGAATTCGCAGCGCCCCGGCGAAGACACCGTTTTCGCGTCTTCAACCATAGGACTGGCGCCGACGGTGAAAGCGAGTCTGAACGCCAGGGCGGTCGGCGGCTCGACCGAAGCCAAACCCACGGGCACGGTTTCCGATGCCTGGGCCTCGCTCGACACGCGGCATGACACCACGCTGGACACGGTGGCGCTGGCCGCGGCGGCCCATCGACTCTTGAGGCACGGCGGCGCCGGGCCGCCCGACGCGGCTCCGCCGGAGACCGAATGGCCTTGGCGGTGGACGTTGGCGCTTCCGCTGGCGCCGCGGTTGTCGATCGACGCCGAACGGCTGGGCCAGGCCCTCGAGGCGGTGTTGGCGGATATCGACGAATTGGGTGGGAAGGTCGCCGATTCGCTGATCGACGGGGACCGCTTTTTCTGGGCACTCGTCGCGGGCGGCGCGGCCTGCTATGTTGCCGGCGCCCACGATGAACGGGTGCCGCGGCGCCGACTGGGTCATGACGGTAGCACCCGGTACATTGTCGCGCGATGATCGCCGCGCCACTTGGCACTTGGCCGACGCTTGCAGCTCTCAGTCGCGCCAACGCCAATGGCGTCCCCCGCCGGCCATGTCCGCGAAGACCGCGTCGGAGCGCGGCGGATGCCACCAACCCATATGGCCCCCTCCGGTGCCGGTACCACCACCACCACCACCACCTCCGCCGGTTGGCGGTAGCGGAGTTTGGACGTTCACGGTGATCGTGCCTGCCAGCGAACTGGCCGCGGTGTCGGTGACGGTCAACGTTTCGCTCCCCGCCGTGGCGAATGTTACCTGGAACAGGTGATAGCCGTGGTCGCCAGCCGTAAATGTGTAGTCGGCGGGCAACGTCGCCGCGCTGTCGCCGCTGGTGAAATGGACGGTGCCGGTATAGCCCGACACCGGATGGTTCGAGGCGTCGAGCGCCACCACGATCACGTTGACCGCCGTGCCGGATGCCGCATTGGCGTGGGCCAGGACAGCAAAGTGAGTCGCGACCGGGGCCGGATTGACCACGAGCGTGACAGTACTGGTCAAATTGTCCGCCGTGTCGGCGGCGGTCACAGTTTGACTTCCCGTCGTACCAAATGTCACCTGAAACCGATGAACGCCGTGGTCGCTCGCGGAGAACGTGTAACTCGACGGCAAGGTCGCGGCGCTGTCGCCGCTCGTCAATTGCACCGTGCCGGTATAGCCCTGCACCAGATGGTTCGAGGCGTCGAGCGCCACCACCTCCACATTCGTAGGTTGGCCGGCGGCGGCGTATTCAGGAACGAGCAGTCCCAAATGGGTCGCCGCCGGCGCCGGGGTGACCGAGAGGCTGATGCTGCCTGTGACCGTGCTGGTTGCCGCGTCGGTCGCGGTGATCACCTCGGTGCCCGCCACGGTCAGAGTCGCCTGGAAGACGTGCTCGCCGTGGTCGGCGGCCGTGAACGCGTACGACATGGGCGCCACGGTCGCGTTGGCATCGCCGGCGCTGACATCGACCGTGCCCGTGTAGCCCGCCACGCGATGGTTCGCGGCGTCGAGCGCCACGACTTCGACGGATGTCGCCTGGCCGACGATCACTTGACTTGGGGCGAACAGGCCAAAGTGTGTCGCGACTTGCGCCGGGTTGACCGTCACGGTCACGCTTCCGGTGATGGAACTGGTCGCGGTGTCGGTGGCGGTGACCGTCTCGCTGCCGGTCGTATCAAGCGTCATTTGGAAGAAATGGATGCCGTGATCGCCCGCCGAGAACATGTAATCGGCGGGGACCGCCGCGCCGGTGGCGGTGTCGGTCGTGGTGAAATGGACGGTGCCGGAGTAATTGCGAGCCGGCTGATTGGAGGCGTTCAAAGCAACGACCTCCAGTGTGGCGGCGGTGCCTGAAGCGACGTTTGCGGGAGCGATCAACTCGAACTGAGTGGCGGGCGCAGCCGCCGCGGCGATGCCATGCAACAGTGCGCGCTGTTCCAATCCCTCGAGCCGCGGGCCGCCAGGCCGCCGCATGAGACTACGGCGGCGACGATCGCGGCCTTTCTTTCGTAAGCTGGCGAGAAGCATCAACATGGGTTTCACTTTCTCCTGTCACGTTCTGGCGTGCGGCCCGGTATTTGGATTCAAACCACGAGTTACAATTGCGTCAAGGAATTTGCGGGGATCGAACCAGGAAATCGTCGATTGATTCGACTTGCAGCCGCAACGAACCGTGCCGCCCTCCGGGAGCGAACGCTCCCGCCTGAATCAATGAACGCGGAAAAGGTCCGGAAGCGCGCGCTGCCGCCCGCCGCATTGTCGAGAAAACTTGGTGGAAGCGTCGCTCACGTCATGCCGGCCTTGAGGTGGCGCCCGACGGCGGCAGGAGTGCCATCCAACTCATAGCTGCGAGACGGCCTCATTGAGGCACGGCAGCAGCCTGTGAAAATCGACAGGCTTGGAAAGAATTTGCCATGCCCCGGCCGCCAGCGCCGCCTCCGCGCTGCCGTGGCGGGCGTATGCCGTGACGACGGGCCTGGCTTCACGGCCTTTTTGCCTCGTTATCGACACACGCGGACGACAGCCACGTGATCGATCACGTTAACGTACCCAAGTCACGTGGCTCAACCAGGACGGGTCTTACAAGCGTGTGGGTCTGACCGAAAGCGTCACCACTTCAATCTGATTCACGACATGATCGATGCCTGGTAGGGCGACGGCCATCGATTGAACTAACTGCTTCAGATAGTCCGTCGGAACTCGGCCACAAAGGGTCAGAGTGCCATTGGTGAGGTCCGCATCAAGCCGCATTCGACCGGGGCGGAGTCGGGGCGGACGTGGGAGCGAGGGGCTGGCGCCGGTACTTGCGCAGGGCCGGGAGGTCGCGCAGAGCCTTGGCGATCACTTTCAGGCTGGCGCCGGTCTGTTTGCCGGCCAAACGCGGGTAATGGGTCACCGCGACTTCGTGAAACCGCAGCCCGCCCCACAAGCATTGGGCCAGGATCTCGGCGTTGATGCAGGCGCCGGACGATGTGAGCCGCAGTCGTTCGAGCGTCTCGCGGCGGAAGAGCTTGAAGGCACAATCGAGGTCGCGCACCCGAATGCCTAGCACCGAGCGCACCAAAAAGCCCCAGAGCCAGGCATTCAGCCGCCGCCGTGGGTCGTCGGCGCGGTGCTGGCGATAGCCGATCACGAGGTCGGCGTCGCCCAACTTGACCAACAACCGCGCGACGTCGAGGAAGGTGAATTGTCCATCGCTGTCGGCGAACATCACCAGGTCGCCGGTCGCGGCGCGCAAGGCGGTGGTCACGGCCGCTCCGTAGCCGCGATTGCGCTCATGGCGCACCAACCGCACGCGCGGATCGTGCCGCGACGCCTCGGCGACTCGGGCGGCCGTCTCGTCGCGCGAGCCGTCGTCGACCACCACAATTTCGAAACGCTCGACGTAGTGCGGCAAGATCGCCAGCGCCGAGCGGAGCGTGACGGCGATCGTTTCCTGCTCGTTGTAGGCCGGCATGCACAACGACAGACAAGCCGGGTAAGGAAAGCGGCCGGGCGCCATTTCGGCGTGCAGTGAGCGAGCCACCCAATCGGCCTGCAAGCCCAAGATCTCATCGACCTGTTGGGGACGCAGCAGCCAGCGGTCGACGAGCGTTTGCCCGAGCAAGCCGCCCCGCGCGTGTTGCGCGGCAAGGCAGGCCTCCAACTCGGTGTCCGGTACGCGCGCCACCAGACCGACAAATTCGCCGAAGCGGGGCCAGGTGTGGCCCGTGTGCCCCCTGGGTTCGACGTGGCTCGCGGGCGTTCGCAGCGACATGCCTATCGCCTTCCTCCACCTTCCCGCGAAACCACCTCAAGCGGCGGCGTGGCCCGGCCGAGCAGCAGGATTTCGCTTGACCGCAGGAACCAGGGCCGCCGAGCCAGCACGACCACGTCGGGTGGCAGCACTGCAGTCAATTGGCGGTAACGCTCGTCGCTTGTGAAGACAAAGGCGTCATCCGGCTGGTCGCGAAAAAACTCGGCAACTTGCTCGGGCGCAACAAACTGGCGGACGGGCTGTCGGGAGTAGAACACGAGGCTGGGGCGGTAGTAGCCGAAGGTGCGAATCCGTGCCGCGCCAATCGCCGTGTGCTGGCGGATAAACTCGGCAAACTTGGCGCTGCTCTGCTGGCGATCGATTCGGACCGCCCCCCAGCCAAAAAGCGCGATGCTGAACGACGCGGCGGCGACCGCCAGCGTCAACGCGGCGTGGCGCGGCTGCCCTCGCTCGCTAAAACGCCAGGCGAACACGGCGCCCACGATCAGCGGCAAGCCAATGAGTCCCAGCAACACCTCGCCCTGCAGGAACTTGATCGCGGCGATCGGCACCCCGACGGCGACACCTAGTCCGACCAGCGCCAGCAACAACCAGGCCGCGCGCAGGTCGCGCCGCGCCACCAGGCTCGGGCGGCGCTGCCAGGCGACGATCCAGCCGCCGATCACGAGCGCCAGCGCCGGGTAAACCGGCAAAACGTAATTCGGCAGCTTGGTGCGGGCCAACGAAAAGAAGACGACGTAAACCGCGATCCAAGAGAGCAGCAGCACGTAGCCCGGCCGCCAGCGGTGGCCACGGCGGATGCGGCGCCCGCACAGGCGCAGGCCGGGGGTCAAGAACAACGACCAGGGAAAGAAGCCAATCACCACGGCGACGACGTAATAGAAGAACGGTCCGTGGTGGTGTTCCATGGCGTGAAAGAACCGGCCAACGTTGTGGACGCCAATAAAGCCCGCCAACCATTGGCCGTTGGTGCGCAGCCCAACCCAGACGTACCAGGGCCCAGCCACGGCGGCGACGACCGCCAAGGCGGTCAGGGGCCGCATGCTCCACATGGTGCGCAGCAGATGGGCCGGCGAGACGACCGCCGCGGCATTGCCGATGGCGGAGCGTACCCACGCCCACCAGGTTCGCGCTCCAGCGGTGGCCTGGTCGGTGCGAGATTGGGCGGCGGACGAAACGCCGGGCCGTCGTGCGATCGACCGGTACAAGCCGATGGCCGCCGTCGGGAGCACGAGACCGACTGGACCCTTGGAGAGCACCGCCAGGCCCATCGCGGCGTACATGGCGGCGAATGCGGACCAAGAGGGCTCAACGGAGAGCGGTGCGGTGGCCAGGTAAGCCCGTGCCGAACCCGACGGCTGCCGTGGCGTCGTACCGGCGACGAAGCAATACAATGCGAGCGTCGAGAAGAACACCAGCATCGCGTCGGGGGTGGCGGCCCTCGCCACGACGTCGAAGCTCAAACTGGTGGCCAGCGCCAGCCCGCCCCAAAAACCGACCTCCGCCGAAAAAAGCCGGCGGCCCAACTGCCAGGTCACGAGCACGGAGGCCAGTCCAAACAAGGCCGAACCACACCGCGCCGCGAATTCGGTCGGACCAAAGACCGCGAAACCGGCCATCATCAGCCAATACATGCCCACCGGCTTGTCGGGCAGCATGGCCCCGTTGAACACGGGTACGACCCAATCGCCCCGCTCCATCATTTCACGGGCGGTGCCGGCGAAGATCGGCTCGTCTTCATCCCACAACTGGGCAGCGCCCAGGTTGGCGAAGAACACAGCCGCGCTGAGGCCCAGCAATACCAGTAGTTGTCTTCCTTGACTTGGCATGTGTAGCAGCAGGGGTTTGAGTACGCTCGTAGAGAGATTTGGAGGCGCGCCGGCGAGCGGCGAATGGACGGTATTTGAAGGGGATAGGGGGATCGGGTAGGTGGAAAAAGTGCCGGCAAGGCCATGATCGGATCGTTGCGAGTTTTGCTAGCAGCATTGTTGCGCCACGGTGAGAACCCACGATTCACTTTCAGCCAACTGCGGTCGGCCTGGCCTGCCTGACCATCGCCCTTGACCATTGCCACCATTAACGTAAACGGGGCTGAAGGGCGCGCGCTGATTTCGGTTGAACGCATTTGAGTTGGAAGAGGCCCGTGCCCGGCGCGCTGCCTCACGCAAATCCGTGCAGGAGGTTGCGGACAAGGCCGGTATCGAAAGGGCGTTGAGGTGCCCAAATTCGGCTCGCGGAATGGCGACGATTTCGCCATACTTGACGAAAAAACCGCCACTGCCAGTTGATGTTTCGCTGCCGGTCGTTGAATTTCCAGTGCATTTCGTCACGTCGGCAATCAAATCTGCATTGGCGCAGAATATGCTGCTCGCCCATACCGGGCGACACCTTCCGACGCCCTCCAGAGACGAATAATATGTACAAAGAGGTTCTTGAACCACGTCATTTTGTGCCTCGATGGCGGCGTATCGGCTGCGCGCTCGGCTGTTGGCTGATTTGGTCTATCACCTCTCAGCAGGCGCGCGCCGGTGGACCCGACGCCGAACTCTATGCTCGGACCGTCGAGCGGGCGATCAAGTATCTGGGAAACCAAGGCCAGGCAGAGGACGGCTCGTATAGCAAGCAAGCGGGCCCGGGAGTGACGGCACTTGCGACCACCGCCCTCTTGCGGCACGGCCGCTCCGCGCGAGACCCGGTGGTGGCCAAGAGCCTCAAGTACCTGGAAGGCTTCGTCCAGCCCGACGGCAGCGTTCATCCCCCCAAGAGCCGGTTGCCGAACTACGAAACTTGCCTCGCGATGGTTTGTTTCCGCGAGGCGAATGCCGACGGACGATATGACGAAGTGTTGCGCCGTGCCGATGGATACGTGAAGGGTGTGCAGAAAGGGGGAGAGGATGGAAAGGACGAATCGGATGTGGCCTATGGCGGGGCCGGATACGGCAAGGACGGGCGGCCCGACCTTTCGAACACGCACTTCCTCGTCGAGGCGCTGCGCGCCGCGGGCAATGAGGAAGACGACGAATCGCTGAAAAAGGCGCTGGTCTTCATCTCGCGTTGCCAGAATCTGGAGACTGAGCACAACGCGACCGAGTACGCCGCGCTGGTCAACGACGGCGGCTTCTACTACACGCCCGCCGGC
Source organism: Pirellulales bacterium (assembly GCA_035534975.1). GTDB lineage: Bacteria > Planctomycetota > Planctomycetia > Pirellulales > JAICIG01 > DATKSN01. Next base: position 3,115 of record DATLQY010001130.1, on the reverse strand, counting down.
GGCACCAATCCCGAGGACAAAACCGCCAATGGCGGCCTGCGAAGCTACGGCAGCATGACCTACGCGGGCCTCAAGAGCATGCTCTTCGCCGGCGTCGGGCCCGACGACCCCCGAGTCAAGGCGGCCCTCGATTGGGTGAAGATGCACTACGATCTCGGCTCGAATCCCGGAATGGGCCAGGCCGGCCTGTATTACTACTATCACCTGTTCGCCAAAGCGCTCGACGCCATCGGCGACGAGGTGCTCGTCGACGGCGAGGGGAGCGAGCACGAATGGCGGCGTGAGTTGGTCGACGCCCTTGCAGAACGGCAGGCCGAAAATGGCTCCTGGTCCAACCCCGATGCGCGCTGGCTGGAAGGCGACCCCAACCTCTGCACGGGATTCGCCCTGCTAGCCCTGAGCTATTGCAAACCCACGCCGTAGCGGATCGTATGCGCGTCGTGCCAATTAACCAGAATCTGCAACTCTCGTTTTCCAATAACCTTCGTTCATCCATCGCATTTGGAGTACCTGCATGTTCCACCCAAGTCAAAGCCGCCGCCGATCGCATCGTGTACAGGACGTTCGTCGGTCCGCCTTTACCCTCGTCGAAATCCTGGTTGTCATAACTATCCTCACACTTTTGGTGGCTCTGTTGTTGCCGACGATCATCAAGTCGAGGGAAGTCGCGCGCTCTATGCAGTGCAAATCAAACCTCCGGCAACTCTACCTCGGCTTGCAACAGTACAAGGATACCTATGGCTGCTATGTACCTTATCGCGTCGAGAATCCAACATACGTGAACCCGTATGGTGTGGTCCGCCCGCGCTGGCAATGGCTGATCGCTGAACAGTTGGGCCGCCCCGCCCAGAACCTTGATGCGATCAAGGTGGCGGCGGCGGCCATGGCAGCCAACCCTGCAATCCTCGACACGACGTTTACCGGCGTGCCGCTCGACAACGAAATCTTCGCCGATCCATCGTTAAACGACGTGCAGTTGAGCGTCAACTACAGCTTTTTGGGACCGACCCAAATGGGTATCCGCAACGGCGCTTATGGATACAACATCGCCTATCTCGGCAACACCCGTAACCTGGTCGATGGCGACATCACGACTCCCACGCTGAACTTTCCTGTGCGCAAGATTCGCGATCAGGCGCGGACGATTTGTTTCGGCGACAGCCGCGGCGGCAACGTGCCGCACGGCGGCCATTCGATGACGCTCGACCCGCCTCACATGCGCCCGCGACCTGATGGCTCGAGCGTCAATAGTCCCTCGCCCCAGACGGTGCCGGGCTTCGACCCCTACGGGCCCGACGAGACTGGCACCGACCTCGTGGTGTATTTCTCCCCTGTCGAGGCGCGCCATGAAGGCCGCGGAAACGTCGTGTTCCTCGATGGCCACGTCGAGAGCCACACACTCGAGGAGTTGGGTTACGTCGTGCAGAAGAATGCGCCCTTGAGCACGCTGACGCCCACGCAACAGAACGGCGTGGCGCTGCCGCAGCCGACGACGATAACCTATGCGCAGTTCTTTGCGACCGTGAACACATGGGGCGACAATCGCTTGTTCACCGGGGTCGGCTATGACGAAACCTCTCCGAGCTACCAACAGGCCTTGAGCTGGTAGTTTGGCTCCCCGCGAATGGAAACGATGATGGACGACTTGGCGAAAGTACCCGCGAAGCACGGCGGATATTGTCAAATGCAGGTGGCCTGTCCGCACTGCGGCACGCGGAGCTCGGTCGCGTGGGGCCGGCTCGACAGCCCTCTTCACTGCAAAACCTGCGCGACCTGGCTCAGATTGGACGGATCCGGCCGGCTCGTGGAGACGGCGGCACCGACGCGCTTCTCAGTGCAGGTCCGCTCGTCGTTCTCCGGCTGGACACGTGTCCGCGTGTTACTTTCGACGAATCGACCGTTGGGCCAATTGGCTGCCCGCGGGTGGTGGCGGCACCTGTTGGCGCTGGCGGCCGGACTCGCGGCGATGGCCATGTTCGCCGGCGTGTTCACAGCCGCTCCACGTTCGGAACAGACTGCGACCGTCGTCGACGCCGCGCCGCCGACCTCGCTCGACGCGCGCGTTGCGGATTGGGGTGAGGCCTGGCTCTCTCGCGACGTTGCCCGCCTTCTGCAACTCGTCGAACGATCTCGCGACCGGGAACTGCGGCGCTGGGTTCTAAACCACCCTCCACCCGACGCCGCGGGCGGAACTGCCGGCGATTCTCCGCATTTCGAGGTCACGTCGGTCGTGCGCAGCGAGGGGTATTTGGCCGACGTCACGTTCACCGTTCGCTGCGGGGAAAAGCTCGGATCGAAACCGCTCTTCGTCTTGAAACAGCTTTGGCACCAGCGAGAGGGCGCGTGGTACTTTTGGCCCGCGCTGTAACCGTGAACTATAGTCGGGGTCTAAGTGTAGTACCCGCGGAATTTTGCCTGGATTCCTCGCGCCAGCTCGTGGAGGTCGGCCGCGCTGCGGCGCATCACTCTGTCTATAGGTTCGATTCACATCGAGCACGAGTCGCCGCCAGAGGCTATCCGCGCTTTTGAAGCCGTAGCTGCGCCGCGTGACGGCTCGTGCCTTGGTGTTTAATCCCTCCACCGCTGCGCTCGTTTCGCGGCGATCAAAGTAGGCCAAGATGCCGTCCCGCAGTGGTGCAGATAACGTAGCGTTCAAGGGCCGCGGGCTTGGGGTCAACTCAAAGCGCATCGAAGCCGAGGAGCGCAGCGATCGCCGCTGTTATGGCGAGCATGTGGCACGCCAATTGCTTGCTCTATTGACACGGTGGCAGCGTAAGTCGATTGTTTTAAGTGACTTTGCGGGGCCGGCGAGGTCAGCCACAAGAGATGAAGCTCGTCGGAAACTGCGAAATGCAGGCGATTGAGGCCAACGCCGACCACGACACGACGCCGTTCTACGTCGTGGAAGTGGAGCAAGCTTTGGCAACGCTTCAGACCGATGGCAAGCTCGGTCTTCGTTCCGATCAGGCGCAAGAGCGGCTCGCTCAATTTGGTCCCAACGAGTTGCCCCAGGAGCCCCCGGTCCCTCTCTGGCGAAAGCTGTTCCGTCAATTCAACGAATTGGTGATCTGGCTGCTTGTCGTTGCGGCGTTCGTCTCGGGGGTCATGAGTGATT
>DATLQY010001129.1:0-5945 GCA_035534975.1 Pirellulales bacterium | reverse complement strand
TTCTTCGCGCGTTTGTCATTGGTCAGCAGCCGCCCGCCTTTTCGGGCGCGACACACGGCCACTGATTCCGATTCACCGGCTCCGAAGGAGATCGGCAAATCCAACGTTGAAACGATCTCGTCTTGCGTTGGGAGAATGAGGTGCAAGTCGCCTCCAACAGCAATCGACATGAGAACTGGTTCCAAGAACACGTTGCCAACGCGGACCGCGCCCCGAAGCTCGTGAAAAGTTGCCGGAGTCACGTCAAGATGAGCGCCCTTGAAGTGGCGACGCAGGATTCCAATCGCCTCGATTCTTGCAAAAGTCGAAACGATGTTCGTATCGGCGACGATCACTCTTCACCCGCCGCGTTGAATTCTCTGATCGAGCGGTCCATCTCCTCCGCGCTATCGGTCTCGATGACGATCGGTATCTCACGATCGGCCAGAAGCTTACGGAACGACTCAAAATCCATTCCAGCGATCTCGGCGCCGCGCAAAAGAGAAACCTCGTCATTGCGAAACAGCTCGATCGCTGCCTCGAGCCGAAGATGTGGCCGCACCGCGAACATCGTCGCCATCGCCTCATCCATTGCCGCCTGCCGGTCACGAAAAACCCCAGCGCGGATCACCGCGTCGATTTCTTGTTCGAGAATCATCATTGTCCCTTTGTCACGATTGGCCTTTTCCCAGCGGCTGCCACTGACAGCGGGTTCACTATACCACCGTCACTCCACATAGATAAACTCACTCGACGACATCACCACCCGGCACAGGCTCTGCAAGGCGCGCAAACGGCGCTCGGCCGGCTCAAGAGACTGCCAGGCCGCACTGGCTTCCATCTGCCCGACGAATGCGAGCGCTCGCGACAGCTCAACCGCGCTGGGCGGCCGGCCCAGGTCACGGGCATAAAGCACGCCGACGCGCGCGGCGTCGTCCGCCGGGAATTCAGCCAATAATGTGGCGGCCAGGTGGCGGGATTCCGCGGCAACGATCGGGCTGTTCATCATGAACAGCGCTTGCGGGGCGACCGTCGTGCTGGCCCGGCCGCCATTGGCCACGCTCGGTTCGGCGAAGTCGAACGCCTGGAACACGTCGTACAGCGCGCTGCGCACCACCGGCAGGTAGAGACTGCGGCGGAACGATTCATATTGCGCGATATCGACCGAATTGGTGCTGGCCACGTACTGCCGCGGACTGGCTTTGAGCAGCGATCCGCCCAAGCTCAGCTCGAGCCGGCCGCTGGTCGCCAGGATCGTGTCGCGAATCGCCTCAGCCTCCAGCCGCCTCCGGTCCTTCCGCCACAGAAGCCGGTTATCGGGATCGGCCGCCGCCGCGGCGGCGCTATAGGCCGCGCTCATCTGATAGGTGGCCGAGTGCATGATCAGCCGGTGCAACGACTTGAGCGACCAGTCCTGTTCGACAAACCGCCGCGCGAGCCAGTCGAGTAGTTCCGGGTGCGTCGGCCGTTCGCCCAGCCGGCCGAAATTGTCGGGCGTGCGGACCAGTCCCTCGCCGAAATGTCCGCGCCAAACGCGATTCACCATCACCCGGCTCGTGAGCGGATGGTCGGGCCGGACGAGCCACCGCGCCAGTTCCAGCCGCCCGCTCGCGGAAGGGGGCAACGGCGGTTGATCGTCGCCGGCGATGATCCTGGGGAAACGCCGCGGCACTTGCTCACCTTGTGTCAGGTGGTTGCCGCGGATGTGGACTCGCACGTCCGTCACCGCCCGGTCCTCGACGGCCATTGCCAAAGGCAGGGGTGGTGGGGCGGCCTTTTCCAAGGCCGTCAACTCGTCGCGCAACCGCGCCAATTCGTCCTGTGCCGCTGTCGCGTTATCGGCCTTCGGCTGGGCCGGCAACGCAGAGGCATCGCGGCGAATGTCGGCCATGCTCGCGTCGTTAGCCGCCTTCACGCGGCCATCGATCTCGCCTTTCTTCCGCGCAACGTGCTCCCTGTGCGCCTCGACCGCCGCAATCTGTTCCGGCGCCGCCAACGGCCGTTCGTGCCAGACCGCGACGACGTTGAAATTGTCCATCGTCTTGGTGCTCTTAAAGATTCCGGCCAGCGAGTAGTAATCGGCCGTGGGGATCGGGTCGAACTTGTGGTCGTGGCAGCGGGCACAACCTAGGGTCAGCCCCATGAACGTCGTTCCGATGGTGTCGATCTGCTCGTCGATAATGTCCATTTCCATCTTCACCGGGTCGTCCTCGGCGAGCATCTTCGCACCCAGTGTCAAAAACCCGGTCGCGACCAGCCGCTCGTGGCGTATCGCCTCGTCGGCGTCCGGCGGCAACAGGTCGCCGGCCAATTGCTCGATGACGAACTGGTCGAACGGCAAATCGCGGTTAAACGCCGAGACAACGTAATCGCGGTAGCGGAAGGCGTTTACGTAGGCCAGGTTCTCGTCGAGGCCATTGGAGTCGGCATAACGGGTGACGTCGAGCCAATGTCGCCCCCAGCGCTCACCATATTGGGGCGAATCCAGCAATCGATCGACGACGCGGCCGAAGGCGTCGGGCGACTCGTCGGCCAGAAACGACTCGACTTCGTCGGGAGTGGGTGGCAAGCCGATCAAGTCGAAGGTCGCCCGGCGGATCAAGGTCCTTTTGTCGGCGGGCGGGGCGGGCGACAGGCCACGCGCTTCCAGCCCGGCCAAAATGAATACGTCGAGCGGATTCTTGGGCCAGGCCGAATTCATGACCGGTGGTGACGGCGGATCGACCGGCGGTTGAAAGGCCCAGAAGGCTCGCTCGTCGACGGTAAACGACGGCACTCCCTCAACCGCGATGGGCCGCTCGAGCGACTCGGCACCAGCTCCGTCTTTCGGCCAGGGCGCGCCCAACCGCACCCACGCGACCAGGGCCGCCACCTCGGCGTCGGGCAATTTTCCCTTGGGTGGCATCTGGAACACCTGACCGTACCGCACCGCGTCGATCAGCGTGCTCTCATCGGGCTTGCCCGGCACGACGGCCGGCCCCGAGTCGCCGCCGGCCAACGCGGCCGCCAGCGAGTCGAGCCGCAGCCCGCCCTTTTGCCGCAGCGGACCGTGGCACTCGTGGCAGCGGGTGGCCAAGAGCGGCCGGACCTGTTTCTCGAAGAATTCGAGCTTGGCCGGCTCAGGCATTACCGCATTTGCTTGCGGCTCGTCGGCGGCAAGCGGCGGAACATGAATCAGCCAGCAGACGAAGCCAACGAGCACGCCTTGCGTCGAGCGGCGGGCAGATCGGTTCTCGTCGGGCGGCATGCTGGAGATTATAGCAGAAAGCGGCCGCGCCGCGGTATATATGGCCGTAGCACGGAATTCATTCCGTGGTTCTCGAACGGAATGGATTTCGTGCTACTGCGAAAAAGTACGCCCGGCAGGATTCGAACCTGCAACCCTCGGTTCCGAAGACCGATGCGCTATCCTGTTGCGCCACGGGCGCGGCCTTGAGTATCGTAGAATAAGGTTTCGGACGTGGTTCTTCAAGTTGACCCCAAGCGATCAATCGGTTTGCGGCGCCGAAAGGTTGTCTTGCGGGGCACGGGATGTTATAAGCGAAATACCGGTCCTGGCCGGTTTCCGCACGCCACTCGTCCGCTGTTGAGCTTCGCCAGATGGCCTTGATTACTTTGCGGGTTCTCGACGGCGCGGACCGAGGTCGCACCTATGAGCTTCTCTCCACCCCCGTCACGATCGGGCGCGAGGAAGGGAACTCCGTTCAGCTCAATGACGAACGGGTCAGCCGGTTCCACCTCAAGATTCAGGAAGACCAGGACAAGCTGGTGCTAACCGACCTGGAGAGCACCAACGGCACCAAGGTCAACGGCGAGGACATCCAGCTTCGCATTTTGCGCGTCGGCGACATGATCAGCGTCGGCCGTTCGGTATTACTGGTCGGTTCGAGGGAACAAATCGCCCAGCGGCTGGCCAGCCTTCGGGCGAGCGATCTGAAGGGCACCGGTACGATCAGCCCTGAATTTGCCGCCGCTTCACCGCGGGCGGGGAGTCTCGACTACGAGCTGAATTGGAGCGAGAACCCCGACATCCAGACCACGTTCCACACGTTGGTCCCTCCCGACCTGCCCGAGCGGCTCAGCCCCGGCCAGGCCGCCCAGCTCTCCGAACTGCTCGAGTACCTGCATATCCGGCTGCGCGACTTGTTGGCATCGGTTCGCCCGGAAGCGACGGGGAAACGGGTCACACTCGAAGAGCGCCGCTGGCAGAACCTGCTCGATCTGCAAGCCCTGCTGGCGGATTACCTGCGAAGCATCGGTGAACCGCCGGATGATTGATGGCCAAGCGAAGGAGCCTAAATCCCCGATACTGCCAGCATTCGCACCCCCGCGCATCCTATTGAAGGGGATAAGGGGATACGGAGGAGATGTGGGGAACGTTTTTCTTCAACGGCCCGCTTAAGGGCTAGGATCGTCGTATCGGGTTCTGTAGGGAACGCCCCATCTTCACATCCTAGCCTTTGAGCGGGCCGTTGTTGTTCTCAACGCGCTGGAATTCCTCTGGACTGTCGCTGGGCTTTTTGCGACACTTCGCCGCGCACGACCCTTCCGAGTATCTCATCCTCGGCCGCGAGCAGTTTGCTTCCTGTCAGCCTGGAAAGGCTAACCTACGTGGGGTGGGCACCGCTCACCAACCCAACTGATATGGGAAATCCTGTGAAATCCAACGCTTGCTCCTTGCCGCCTCGGCTTGGCCACGTCATTCTGGGGTGCCTGGCGGCGGCTTTGCTCGCAGCGACTCTCGGCGGCTGCGCCCGCGACAACAACCGTTCGCAAACGCCGAAAGGATTGGGTTCCTGGTTCAAGCCCGAGGAGCCCAAACAATCCAAGACGATGGCCGATTTCATGAAGCAACCTCGGCCCGATTTTTGATGCGCATGTTTCGACCTCCACGCGCAGTATTCTTGGCCGTGCTCGCCACACCGGTGGTGTTGGCCGTCATGGGGTGCGGCGGCAAGTCTTCAATTGTCAGCCCTTCCGGCGACCGTTTTCGGCTGCTGCCCGGCCTGGCCAAGGGCCCAGGGCGGACGCCGCTTCCCAAATCGTTCGGGACGATGGTTGAGAAAGACCCTTTCCCCACCGCGGCCGAGCGCGGGCTGATAGGACAATGATTCGGCAATGGCATCCTGAGCGAAGCGGAGGCATACTAGGCTCATGCGATGACACCCGCCTATTCTTCGGCCCTTGATGAACCTCTCGCTCCCCCGACACGACGTCGTGCTGCTCGGCGTCGGCCATACCAACGCCCACGTATTGCGGATGTGGCGAATGGCGCCCTTGGCCGATTGCCGGCTGTCGTGCATTTCGGACCACGCCTTGGCGACCTATTCGGGCATGCTCCCCGGAACACTCGCCGGACTCTACCCGCCGGAAAGGATGCAGATCGACCTGGTGCGACTCTGCGCCGCCGCGGGGGCGAGGCTGATCCGCGGCCGTGTCACCGGACTCGACCGCGAAGAACGGCAGGTACACTTCGATGACCGGCCGCCGGTCCCCTACGACGTGCTTTCGATCGGCATCGGCTCGGTGCCCTGCCGTGACGGCCATGCCGCAAGCGACGCGACGCTGTTGCCGATCAAGCCAATGCAATCGTTTCTCGATCGGCTGGGGGCGCGGCTCGAGGCGCTGCGGCAGACGGCGATTGGGCGGCCGCTGAGACTGGCGGTCGTGGGCGCCGGCGCGGGGGGCGTCGAAATCTGCTTCTGTCTGCCCCACTACCTGCGGCGAAATTGGCCTGAACTGGCATTCGAACTGCGGCTGATCGACCGGCACCCTGAAATCCTCGACGGCGCGCCCCCGCGTACGGTGGCAGGCGCGCGGCGCGAGCTCGCGGAGCGTGGAGTCGCGCTGGTGCTTGAGCGCGACGTCCGGGCCGCCGCCGACGGGCGGCTCGTGCTGGACGACGGTGCGGAGTTGAAAATCGACCTGGCACTCTGGGCCACTTCCGCCGCCGCCCCGCCGCTCTT
>DATLQY010001128.1:0-4325 GCA_035534975.1 Pirellulales bacterium | reverse complement strand
CGTCCCCCCAGCCGCCGGCACGATGCCGGCGGAATGCCCCGCACGATGCGCCGCGGTTGACGAAGAACCACAAGCCACTCGAATTCTCCTCCCCAGCCCGAAAATCGAACGTTTTGACCCACAAATTCGTCAAGGGAACCGGTCTTGCTTCGCGGCTAAACCTCACCGGCCGCTTTTTTTACAACAAAAACGGAGGATCTCACGCAAAGGCGCCAAGGCGCAAAGTAAAGACGGGTGAAGGCCGTCGGCTTTGCCTCTTTGCGCCTTTGCGAAAGCGACGAAGCCGTGGGCTTCGTTTCCGTGTAAATCCGTGCCATCCGTGGCCTACTCAGCTTTAGTCCTGTTTGTCGTTCATGCCCAGCAGCTCGGCGGCTTCGACGCGAAAGCGACGGAGCTCTTCATCATTGGGCTTGTTGTTGTCCATCCATTCGACCGCCTGGTTGTACGACTTTCGGGCTTCTTTTTTATGGTCCAGTTGCCAGTGGGCCATGGCCAGGAAGAACCAGTCGAAACCATCGCCCCCGTTGCGGAGCTCCATGGACTTCTCCAAGGCGGTTACCGAGGCTTTCCAGTCGCCCATGCCGCCCACACGGTATTGGGCCGCGCCCAATGTGTTCCAGTAGCCGCCTCGGCTTGGGTCCAGCTCGACGGTTTTCTTGGCGAGTTCGACGGCCCGGCCCGGATCGCGGAATTCTGGATCAGGGCAGTTGGCCAACAGCCAGGCAAGGCCGTTCATGCTCTCAAGCCTGTCGGGATGTTCGTCGCCGAGCTTCGCTATCTTGGCTTTCATCAGCGCCAGCGTCTCTTCGCGGAGCGTGCGGGCCTCGGCGTGTTGGCCGAGAGCGGAGTAACTGTTGGCCAGGTTGCACATGCTCCCCAGCGTGTCGGGGTGGTCGGGGCCGGGCTTGACCTTCCGGAACGCCATTATTTCCTTGCGGAGTTTGACGGCGTCGGCGTGCCGGCCGAGGCCGGCGTAGGCGTTCGCCAAGTTGCTCATACTACCAAGCGTGAGGGGGTGGCCGGGGCCAAGCCGGGTCTTATACGGCGCGATCGTCTGTTCGCGGAGCTCGAGCGCCTCGTCGGTTCGGCCGACGACGGCGTAACTGTTCGACAAGTTGCACATGCCATAAAGCGTGAGAGGGTGGTCGGCGCCAAGCTTGGACTTGTACAGCTCTAGCGCCTCTTTGCGGAGCTTGAGGGCCTCGGCATTTAGACCGAGAGCCGCGTAGCCGTGCGCCAGATCGCTCATGGCCGCAAGCGTAAGGGGGTGGTCGGCGCCAAGCTGTGACTTGTACAGCGCGAGGTTGGGCTTACGGAGCTCGTGGGCCCGCGCGTGTTGCCCGAGGGCGCTGTAGTCGTTCGCCAGGGCCTTGATGCTCTGAAGCGTGACGACGTGGTCGGCGCCATGCTTGAGCTTCCGCAGCCTCACCGTTTCTTCGTGGAGTTTGACGGCCTCATCCAACCGACCTTGGCCGGCGTAGCAGTTCGCCAGACTGTTCATGCTCTCAAGCGTGGCGGGGTCGTCGGGACCAAGCTTGCGCTTCCGCATCATCACCGTTTCTTCGTGGAGCTTGAGGGCCTCGCCGTACCGGCCGTCGGCGCGGTAGCTATTCGCCAGGCTGTCCATGCTCTCGAGCGTATCGGCGTGGTCCGCGCCAAGCTTGAGTTTCTGCAGCGCCAGCGTTTCTTCGTTGAGCTTGAGGGCGTCTGCTTCGCGGCCAAGAGCGAAATAGCTCTTGGCCAGGAGGCTCATGGTCTCAAGCGTGTCGGCGTGGTCGGGGCCGCGGTGCTGAGTGTAGAGCGCGCGGGCGGCCTCGAACTGCTCGGCCGCGATTTTCGCATCCCAAAGGCGCATGAAGGACTTTCCAAGTGTCGTTCGCAGCCGCGCCTCGACGAGTGGCTGGTCGGTGAAGCTCTCTTGGATGACCGGCAGGGCGGCTTCGAGGGCTTCGCGCAAGGTGACCTTGTAGCCCAGGCCCCCCTCTTCGCCCTCGGGCCGGGCGGCGGCGAAGACGTTGTTCTCCAGGAATTCGAGCAAGGCGCGAGCCTCCGCGCCACGCTCGATCGCGACCATCCGCGCAGACTGAGCCCGCAGCATGCCCCAAGTCGTGCCAATGATGCCCACCAGGAGGGCGGCGAGCACTACCGACGCTGTCAGCACTTGTCTCTTGTTTCTCCGCGTGAATTTTCGCAATCGATACGCGGCCGACGGTGGACATGCTTCGACCGGCTGGTCGTCGAGATACCGCCGCACGTCGTCGGCAAAGCTGCTGGCTGATTCATAGCGCCGCTCGCGATCTTTTTCCAGCGATTTCATCACGATCCAGTCGAGCTCGCCGCGTATCAACTTCGACAAACTGGCCGGTTCCATCTGGCGCTGGGCCGCGATCGTGGCGGGGCTCGACTCATGGTGAGCGGAATTCACTCCGTTGTCCGTCTCGTGTAGAACGGAATTCATTCCGTCGTCGTCACCTTGCCGTCCGCGGGAAACGGAGTGAATTTCGTCGTACGGCTCAATTCGCACAGCCGGGTGCTGGGCTTTACCGGTTCTTCCTCGCGGATGATCCGCTGCATCTCGGCAAAGCCGGCCTCGCGCAGCCGGCGGCCTTCGAAAGGCGTCGTGCCCGTCAGCAGCTCATAGAGCAGCACGCCCAGCGAATAGACGTCGCTGCGGGTGTCGACGTCGAGGCCGCTCATTTCCGCCTGCTCAGGGCTCATGTAAGCGGGCGTGCCGACCATCGTGCCGTAGTGTGTAAACAGCGTCCGCTCGGTCAGCTTTTGCTCGGTCGCCTTGGCCACGCCGAAGTCGATGACCTTGGGCACCGGCTTGCCGTCGTAGAGCGTGACCAACACGTTCGACGGCTTGATGTCGCGGTGGATGATGCCCTTCTGATGGGCGTGCTGGATCGCCTGGCAAACCGGCACGAACAGCTCCAGCCGCTGGCGCGGCGTGAGCTGGTTGTCGTCGCAGTAATTGGTGATCGGCACGCCGTGGACCAACTCCATGACGAAGTAGGGCCGGCCGCCACGTAGGTTAGGCTTTCCAGCCTGACTTGTCGGGTCTGCGTCAGGCTGGAAAGCCTGACCTACCGCGCCGGCATCGAGCACACGGGCGATGTTGACATGGTCCATGATCGCCAGGGCCTGCCGTTCGGCCTCGAAACGGGCGATGACCTGGCGGGTATCCATGCCCGGCTTGATGAGCTTGAGGGCGACCTTGCGGCGGACCGGCTGTTCTTGCTCGGCCAGATAGACCACCCCGAAGCCCCCCTCGCCGATCGGTTGCAAGAGCTGATAGGGGCCGATGATCGTGCCGGGTTCTTCAAGAGAAGTTTGGTTGAGCGTGGAAATGGCCGCCGCGGCCGGATGATTCATGAAACTCCCGATCTCAAGCTGGGCATCGAGCAGCCGCTGTACCCGCGCTCGCAGAGCATGGTCTTCGCCGCATCTTTCAGCGAGGAAGTCAGACCATCGTTCCGCCGGAACGCTTTCGACGGCGTCCGTGAAGATGGCCCGCGCGTTGGGCGATTCGTTACTCATGGCAACCTTTCCCGAGGTCTCTGTAAGACAATGCGGAAATCGCACCCCAATTGTCCCAAAAATCCCTGGAATTATCCTAACTCGCCACGATCCTTGAGCGAGGCACGCAGCGAAACTCGTGCATAAGTCCAGAGACGATAGGCAGTTGTGCGAGATAGGTGGAGAATGTCCGCGGCCTCGTCGATCGAGAAACCGCCGAAATAACGGAGCTTCACCAGGTCCGCCGCCAATGGGTCCTCGGCGGCGAGCGCATCCAAGGCGTCGTGGACCGCCACGACTTCCTCGGGAGCGGCAAGGTTGGCAACCTCGTCCGATTCGATCGCCTGGCGCGCCAAGCCGCCACCATGTTTCAGGCCGAGCTTTTGCCGTGCGCGATCCACCAGAATCCGACGCATCGCCTCAGCCGCGGCCGCGAAGAAATGGCCGCGGGAATCCCAGTGCTTCACCTTCTCCACGTCAACCAGCCGAACATAGGCGTCATGAACGAGCGCCGTCGCCTGCAGCGTCTGCCCCGGTTTCTCCTGGGCCAGCTTCGCCGCCGCCAGCTTCCGCAGCTCTTCGTACACCAACGGCAGCAGCTCCTCCGCCGCCGACGGATCGCCGGATTCAATTTGCGACAGGATGCGCGTAACGTCGGACATGACTAACTATCATACCCGTTTTGCCGTGCGATTGCTTGCAATGCGGCTTCATGCACCCCCAATTTCATGCAACGGCCCGCTTAAAGGCTAGGATGCGAGAATGACCACGCAGCTCCGACACTACCTTCCAGACATTTGTCCGAC
>DATLQY010001127.1:0-5398 GCA_035534975.1 Pirellulales bacterium | reverse complement strand
GTCGCCGCTTCCATTCTTGTCGCTTGGTAAAGGTAGCGGACGCCGGAACCCTGTAGCTTATTAAGCCTTTCGATCTCCAACTCCGCCTGATCTACCGTATCAACGATTTTCTTTACTGAAATTCGATTTTCGATCGGCGTTTCGGGCGGCATGAATTCGTCTATGCGCACAATTGCAAAGACAAGTCTTGTTTTACTGCCCACAGTAGATGTTGCTAGTGTGTACGCTGTTTCATCGCTCATTTCTTCGCACCTCCCTCGGTTAGGCTCCCGATCCATTCGAGGCTCTCTGGATCGTACAGATTTCCCGTAAAGTCGAAGATCACATTGTCTGCGGCGCCGTACCCTTGCTCCTCCTTGACTTCGTGGAGGCGTTCACTGGCCAGTTCGGGGTCGATTCCATGAAATCTCTCCAGCCTCGCATAAAGCTCCCCGGCGCTGTCCAGCCGTTTGGCGTGCCTTGGGAGTTTGCGCGTCATTGTCTTCTTTCATGATAGCCCATGAAGCTGGGCGGCTCCAGTAACATATCTTCATTTACGGCTATGGTATGTCACCGAAGAATTAGTCCGCGACAATTGTGTGCCGGCGGTGGCACCGGTCGCGATCCCCTCGGCCGACTTGCCCTCCAAGTTCTTCATTCGCGTCCCCACAATAGTAAAGGCAGTCGCCGGCCGTATTTCATGTCAATGGACAGCTCGGCTCAGAGCCACACTTAGCCCAACCTCGCCAATGCCGCCAGCGCCTCCCTGACCTTCTCGATGCTCCCGACCTGCCCAACCAGCTTCTTGGCGGCCACCAGGTCGTCGATCGAGAGCGAGGACGAGTTGGCTGCGACCGCTGGTGTCGCACTGCCGGCGGCTGCCTTGCGGCGGCGCTTCCGCTTCATGCCCGCGCTCCTGAGCACCTTGCCGATGAACGTGGTCGAGGCTTCGATGCCTTGCTTGGCCAATTCGGCGCGCACGTCAGTGGTCGGAAGGGCTTCGGCAAGCTCTTGGCTACCGCTCGGATGGCGTCGGCCTTGGTGCCGGCGGCAGCTGGGGCAGGAACAGCCGGCTTGGCGCTCCGTGGCTTGCGGCCATGTCCTTTCGTCGGCGCCTCCCGCCTTTCGCTGTACTTGATCTTGCCGGCCAGGGCCTCGGAGATGCGGTAGGGTGCCAGGTCCACGACGATCTGGTGGACCGAGGCCGTGGGCTTATTGGCCAGGTACTGGAGGACGCTGTCGCTCTTGCTCAGGGTACTCTTTTCATTAGCCATGCGGGGCTCCTGATCTTGCCGCCGTTGAGTTGCGATCGCTCCAGAATTTGCTCGCCACTGGGGTGTCGCAACCTCTGGTCCGTAGGTTGTCGCGGTTGGCGATGACGCGGACGCGCAAGCTGGACGACCCCTCCCGCGTGGGATAAACTGCAAAGCGTCGGGGCTCCCTACCACGCCATCGTTCGATTGCCGCGATGAGCCCAGACCATAGCCAGCGGGACGGTCAACACCCGGATGAAGTCAAGTATCCGGTCGGCGGCATCCAAAACGCACCAACCACCGCGCCCAATGCGCCGGCGTCCTCCACGCCTGTCACCAGCCGCGACCTGTTTTTCGGGCGACTGGCTGTCATAAACGGCTGCATCGACCAGCTAACGCTCGATAGCGCGATCAGCCAGCAACAAGCCGGCCCAGCCCGGCCGCTGGCTGACATCCTGCTCGAAAACGGTTCCATCTCCGAAAAAGAGCGGCGAGCCATCGAGCTTCTTTGCGAAACACACTCGGCGAGGCACGGTGACGATCCACAGCGGAGCCTGGCTTCGCTGACGATGGGCGGAACCGTTTCCTACCGGCAGCCGCAAGGAGCGGGTACGGTCACGTACTCGCCGAAATCCGCCGACGGCAAGCCGCCACTGGGCACCTTCGGCGAATACGAGCTTCTGAATGAGATCGCCCGTGGCGGGATGGGGGTGGTGTACAAGGCTCGTCAGACCAAGCTGAACCGGGTGGTGGCGCTAAAGACAATTCGCTCGGGTGAATTGGCCGACGCCGAGCAAGTCCGTCGGTTCTACGCTGAAGCCGAGGCAGCGGCCAAGCTCGATCACGTCGGCATCGTTCCGGTTTACGAGGTCGGCCAGGCCAATGGTCAACACTTTTTTTCGATGGCGTTCGTTGCAGGCAAGAGCCTGAACGACAGCGTGAAGAACGGTGGCCCACTTCTTCCGCAGCAAGCCGCTAGGTTGATGAAAACCGTCGCCGTGGCCGTGCAGTTTGCCCACGACAAGGGCATCGTCCATCGCGACATCAAACCGCAAAACATTTTGCTCGACGAAAAAGACCAGCCCCGAGTCACCGACTTCGGCTTGGCAAAACAGGTCGAAGCTTCCAGCGAGCTGACGGCCACTGGGCAAATAATGGGCACACCCAGCTACATGCCGCCGGAGCAGGCGAAGGGCGAGATTCAAGAGATCGGCCCGTGTCGGACGTCTACTCGTTGGGGGCAACTTTGTACTTCCTGCTGACGGGCCGCCCGCCCTTCCAAACGGCCTCGACGGCGGAAACGATCCGGCAAGTCATCGAGGCCGAGCCGGTCGCCATCCGACGCCTGAATCCTGCCGTCTCTCGTGATTTGGAAACGATCTGCCTCAAGTGCTTGCGGAAGGAACCGGCGAAGCGGTATGCGACGGCCGCGGATCTGGCCGCCGATCTGGGCCGATGGTTGGAGAACAAGCCGATTCAGGCACATCCTGTCAGCCGGGGTGAGCGGGCCTGGCTGTGGTGCAAACGGCGGCCAGCAGTGGCGGTGCTTTCCGCTGCGGTGGTCATCATTTCGGTGGTTGGTTCACTGGTTGCCGTGGAGAGGCAGAACTCGCTGCGAGCCACAGGGCTTGTCGAATCGCTTGTGAGCGCCGATGTTGCCCAAGTGCCTCAGATCATGGCCGAATTGGAGAATCATCGGGGCCGGGTGACCCCGATGTTGGTCGCGTTAGCCGCTCGAACACCGACTTCGCAGGATGAACGACGCGCCCAGCTTCACGCGCGGCTGGCTTTGGTCACGCACGACGAACAGCAGGTAGACCCGCTGGTCGAAGAGCTGCTTGCCGGGCACGTATCGTACGTTGGGGTCGTTCGCGATCAGCTCGTGCTCTACCAGGAACGAATCGACAGCGACCTTTGGGATTTATTGCACGACGCTACGAAAGATTCCTCGCGTCGCTTTCGCGCCGGGTTGGCCCTGGCCACCCACGCCACGACCTCGCATCAGTGGACGGCCGCCGACTATCGCTTTTTGGCCGAACAATTGCTGACCGCGAACCCTGAGCACCAACCGCGGCTTCGGCAATACCTGCGGCCACTCGACGACCGTCTGCTGGGCGACCTGGAACGCACCTTTGCCGACTCCAAAGCGACGGAGAGCCACCAACTGGGCGCCACCAACGCGTTGGCCGACGTCGCCGCGAAGGGCACCGTGCGGTTGGCGCGCCTGCTCTCGACCGCGACTCCCGGGCAGTACGAAATTCTCTATCCGCTCGTAGTGGAGGGTCGCGATGCCGCTGTCCGCGAATCGCTTATCCAGTTGGTGCGCGAAGTGCCTGCCGCCGATCTGCCACAGCTCGAACGAGTGGCCTTGGGACAGCGCCGCGCTGGCGCTGCCATTACCCTCTTGCGGCAAGGCGACGGCGAGTCGATGCTGGACGTGCTGCGCGGGGATTCCGGCGGCGACCCGGAGTCGTTGACGCAATTCATCCATCGCTGCCGTGATCGCGGCATTTCACTTGTCCAACTGCTCGATGGCGTGAAACGCGCCGACGTTTTGCGGCAAACGAAGACGGGCGCGGCGCGGCGGACCGACGACGGCGTGTTGTACGCGCTGCTCTTGGCGCTGGGTGAGTTCGAGCCGGCCGATCTGCCCGAGTCGCAGCGCGAGGCCTTGGTCGAGCAACTGGCCGCTTGGCATGCTGCTGACCCCAGTTCCGCCATTCACGCCGCGACGGGTTGGTTGCTGCGGCATTGGAAGCGGGATGAGCTGGCAAGAAAGGTCGATCAAACGCCGGCGCGGTATGACCCCGATCACGAGTGGTTCACGTTGGAGTTCGTAGTTCCGCCTACGAACGTCTACATTACGTTCGTGGTCTTTCCCGCCGGTGAATACCTGATCGGCTCACCGCCCGATGAAGCGGATCGGCTGGGAATCGAACGGCCGCATCGCGTCAGGCTGACGCGACCGATCGCTGTCGGCGATCGGGAAATCACCTGGCGGCAGATACGCTTTTTTGACGAGGCCCTCCAATTCAATCATCACGACGCCTGGGAAAAGCAGTTTGGGCACCTGCTGACGCCCGACGAGCCGGCCTTCGGCGTCAACTGGTTCGAGGCGGTGAGCTACTGCCGCTGGCTGACGGCGCAGGCACAAATGCCCGAATCTGACCAGTGCTATGCCGATCAACAGGGGCTCGACAAAGACGCCGAGGGCTACCCGAAGGATTGGCCATTGGACCTCGATCGGCGTGGTTTCCGTTTGCCGACGGAAGCCGAATGGGAAATCGTCGGTCGCAGTGGGACGAGCACGGCGTATTCATTTGGCAACGACGCGAAGCTGCTGGGTCGTTATGGCTGGGTCCATGACAACTCCGACAAGACCGACGGCCTGGGAGGGCCGTCGTACAAGTGGTCGCACGCGGTGGGAGAGTTGCGGCCCGGGCCGCGCGGCATGTTCGATATGCACGGGAATTTGGACGAGTGGTGCCACGATTGGTACCGAGAAGCCGCAGTCGACGCGGTGGCAGGGGTGCCCCTCGACGATCCCACGGGGCCCCCAGCGGGTCCGGAGCGGATGTCCCGGGGTGGCGCCTGGGGCACCGTCGCCGCGGGCTGCCGGACGGCGCACCGCGGCCCGATCCTGCCCAATTACCGGTCGTTTTACATCGGCTTTCGCGTTGCCGTAGTTCCGTTCAGCCAGAATCCGAATTAGGGCGCAAACTCTGTTAAAAAGCCCGAACTCGGCCCTGATTTTGCGTTGTTGAGCGAGGAATTCGCGGTGTTCGAACGCCCACGTCGAGCCACGCGCGCGCGGCGCGGCGGCGAATGGGGTTTGAAGTAGCGGGAGCGGCGCGCCGGATTCCGTCAGGCGGCTCTCCGATAGTAATACCGCAGTAGCCCGCCAAGCCGCTCGCGGCACTCGACCGTGCCGGCGCTTGCGCCGACGCCTGCGTCAGGTTCGATGATCTTGTTCTTCAACCCCTGGTGGTTGCGCTCGGAGTGATAGTGCTGAAGAAACTCGATCGTCGCGTTGCGCAGCGACTGGTCGCCAAAGAAGATCATCCTGGAGAGGCACTCCTCTTTGATGGATCGCATGAAGCGTTCGATGCACGCGTTCAAGTTCGGGCTTCGCGGCGGCAGGCGGACACATTCGGTTCCCTGCGCCT
>DATLQY010001126.1:0-16734 GCA_035534975.1 Pirellulales bacterium | reverse complement strand
CATCCGCGGCGACTTCCTGCGCAAAGGCGCACAGGTGAAGCCCGGCGTGCCGCGCGTGCTGCCGCCGCTGGCGGCCGGCGAGGGTCTGGAACCGACTCGGCTCGACCTGGCCCATTGGCTTGTCGCGGCGAACAACCCGCTCACGCCGCGAGTGACCGTCAATCGCCTCTGGCAAGAGTACTTTGGCCAGGGGATTGTCGATACCGAAAACGACTTCGGCACGCAAGGTAGTCCGCCGACCCATCCGGAATTGCTCGACTGGTTGGCGGGGCAATTGATCGAGCGCGGCTGGAGTTTGAAGTCGATGCACAAGCTCATCGTGACCTCGGCCACGTACCGTCAGTCGTCGGCCTATCGCGCGGACGTGGCCGAGCGCGACGCGAACAACAAGCTCCTGGCCCGCATGTCCCGTTTGCGGCTCGACGCCGAGGTGATTCGCGACACGGCCTTGGCGGTGGCGGGGCTGTTGACGGGCGAGATTGGCGGGCCGGGCGTCTACCCTCCGCAACCGCAAGGCATCTATCGCTTCACGCAACAGGTCAAGTACTGGAACGAAACCACCGGGCCCGACCGTTACCGCCGGGGGATGTACACCTATTTCTGGCGTTCGAGTCCCTACCCGTTCCTGATGACGTTCGACACACCCGACGCCAACACGACCTGCACTCGGCGCGTCCGCTCGAACACGCCGCTGCAAGCCCTGACCTTGGCCAACGATCGCGTTTTCGTCGAAGCGGCCCAGGCGCTTGCCTCGCGCGTGCTTCGTGAAGCGCCGTCAGTCGCCGACGCCGAGCGAGTTCATTACGCGTTCCGGCTCTGCTTCGCGCGCGAACCGTCGGCCAAGGAAGCCTCGCGGATGGGCCAACTGCTCGAGTTGCAGCGCCGCGCATTCAACGCGGCCGGCGCCGACGCCGCGTCGGTCGCCCCGGCCGACCGTCCCACCGAAACCGCGCCCGCCGAGTCCGCCGCCTGGACGGCGCTGGCGCGCGTGCTCTTGAACCTCGATGAGTTCGTGACGAGAGAATAGGGTGTTCCGCCCTTGGTCTGAACAGCGCCTTAACGCACGCCGTGCGCCGCCAGGAATTCCCGTTGGTACGTGATCCATCCGCCGACGCGGCGGCGGTAGGCGGCGCACTGGTCGGGCTGCTCGCCGGCGAGGTCGTCCAGCTCCTGGGGGTCGGTCGTCAGGTCGAAGAGTTCCTCGCGCTCGGTATCGACGTAGTAGTGGTACTTGAACCGCCCGTCGCGCAGACCGAGCGTCACCTCGTTTCCGACGGACATGAAGTAGGCCGGCTCACCCGTGTCAGGGCGCAACAAGCTGCGCCCTTGCCACTCGGCAGGCGCGGGGATCGCCAGGGCGTCGAGCAGGGTGGGCGCGATGTCGATGTGCCTGCCGATCATGGCGCTGCGACGCGGCAACTCGGCCAATGCCGGGTGCAACAGGACCAAGGGCACGTGGACCGTTTGCTCGTAGACGCCGAAGGCGTGCGTCCATTGGTTGTGCTGCCCGAAGCTTTCACCGTGGTCGGCGGTGATCGCCACCAACGTCGAGTCGAGCAGACCGCGGCGGTCGAGCTCGCCCAGCAGCCAGGCGATCTTCTCGTCGGCCCCGCGGACCGAGTTCAGGTAGCGCCCGAACTCCTCGTCGTCAACCGCGAAATCGTGGGGCTTTTGCGGCGTGACGTAAGGGTGGTGCGTTTCGTTCGTGTAGGCGAAGGCGAAGAAGGGCCTGTCCGGCTCGGCGTCGATCCAATCCAGCACTCCCTGGTACATCGCCTCGTCGTTGATGCCCCAGGAGTTGATCCGCTCCGAAGGCATCTGCGACGCGTCGATGAGCCGCTCGACGCCGCGCGCCAACAGGAACCGGTCGCGCCCCTGCCACGACCAATAGCCCGAATGCGCGTAGCAAGTGCGATAGCCGCGCTCGCGGAGCACCCACGGCAGGGCCGGGACGTCGAAATCGGGATGGTCACGGACGATCAAAAGCCAGTCGGGGCGCGGGTACGTGCTATGGTTCAAGGCCACGAGGCTCTTACAACTCGCCGCCGCCTGGGCATAGACGTTTTCGAACACCACGCCATGCCGGGCCGCGAGTCCCACCAGGTTCGGCGTCGTCGGCCATTGCGAGCCTTGTACGCCGAAAAACTCGGCGGCCGTCGATTCGAGCACGATCAAGAGCACGTTCTTCGGGCGCGCGCCCTCGGGAAACAAGGGCCGCACCGGACCTCGCTTGTCCATCGGCCGGCGAAAGTCGCCGTCGTCGATCTCGTCGAAGGAATAGGTGTGCGTGAAGGGCCGGTCTTTCGCCAGCTCCTGCGCGCAGGAACGCGCGAGCACCCAATGCGGACTCTGGGCGATCCTCCGCTCCCAGCGGTTCGGGTCGGTCCAGGCGGCGCTCATGTAGTAATGGCACACCGCGCCGTTCACGGCGACCAGGCCCGCCGCGCCGGCCAATACCTTCGGTCCGCAGCGCGACGCCAGACGCGCCAACGGTGGGCGCCGCGCGGCCCAGGGGGCCAGCGCCACGGCCGCCGGCGCCGCGACCAAAGCCAGCAAGATGCCCGGCGGCAGGTAGGGCGTGACCGACGAAACCATCACGCTCGGTCCGCCGACGAACGACAACAGCCGGATCGTGAAGGGGACCATCGTGATCTTGTACATCGGGATGCTGGCCACCGCGTAGACGGCCGCCAGCGAGTAGATCGCGGTGCTTACCGGCTGCCAGGCGCGCCCGGCCGCGCGCGGCCATCGTCGCAGGCCAAGCGACACGAGCACGCAAAGCGCGGTCAGTCCGGCGACGAAGTTCAGGTCGGGCGAGGCCACCAGATCGAGGCGCAGCAGCCAGCGGGCAAACTCACTCGCGGTCGTTACGGGGAATGGCAAGAGCGACAGCTTGACCAGTACGATCACCACGGCCAGCGACAAGGACAGGGCGGGCCAGTCCGCCGCGTCCGCGGCGCCTTGCCGCGGGCGGCCGCACGGGACGGCTGGGGAGTTCGATGGTGGTCCGGCGCCGACGACACGTTCCTGGGTGGGCGCCGGCTGGGCTTGGAATTGCGGCCCGCGCGGCGGAAGCGCGGCGAGATCGGTGGTCGACATGGCGGAATCCTTTCCTGGCGCTGGCCGTTCGCAACAGTATGCCCCCCGTCGAGCGGGTGTCAATACCAACAGGCGGCCCCGCCAGCGGTTCCTTGCGGAGGCGGTACGGGCCGGAGTATCCTGAAAACGTGCCCGCCACCGAATATCCCGCCGGAAACTCTTCGCAGGACACGCAAATGCAAGCTTCGAAGCCTGGTTTTTCCTTCCGATGGCCAACCCCCCGGCGTCGACCGAGCGCAAGGCGACTCGGACGACGGGGGGTGGGCGGCATTTGTTCTAGAAACCAGCGTCAAGCGCCAGGCAAACCCCTGGCCTGTTTGCTCGTGCTCGTCGCTTCCGCGATGCTGGGCTGCAATCGCTCAGGCGACCAGCCTGCGCCGGCCACCGGCGCGGTGGACGAATCGGACCCGTCCAAATCCGACACGACGGCGTCGCTCACTACAGAATCCGAGCCGGCGCCATCCTGGAACGATCGACTCTCGGCCGTCGAGGGGTTGGTCGAACAAGGAGAACTCGACGAGGCCCGACGGCGGCTTGCCGAGCTACGACAGGCCGCGCGCTCAGCGGACGACGAACCGGCGACGCGGCTTTCCCGAGTCGAATCGGCGCTCGAAGAGCGACTTGCGGCGCGCGCCGACACCGAACGCGAGCGCTGGCTCGCCGAGGCCCAATCGGCTTTGGACGAGCGGCGGTTGGAAGCCGCGCAAACGGCGCTGCGACAGGTGCTCAACGCGGCGCCCACGGTTTCGCAGCGTGAGCGGGCGGCCACCGTGAAACTGGCGATACAAGAGCGTCAAAAAGTCCGCCGCGATTTGGCGGGCGCCATGCAAATGCTGGCATCGTCGAAGCGAAGCGAAGTCCGCGCGGCGCAGAGCCGGCTGCGCGACGATGCCAAGGACGCCTTCCCGCTTTTGTGCGAGGCCCTTTCCAGCGACGACGCCGTGCTGGTGGCCAACGCCTTGGAGCTGCTGCGGCTTTTCAACGAGCCGGACCGGACTTTCCCGCTAATGATCGGCGTGCTTGCGCGTGGCAGCCAACGAGAGAGCTGGCCGGCGGCGATCCGTGAGATCCAAAAGGCGGCACAGCCCGGGGCCGGAGGGCTGCTTCTGGAGCTGGGCCTGCGCGGCGAGACACCCGAGGTCCGTTCGGTGGCGCTTACCGCGCTGGCCGGTGTCATCGATCCGCCGTTGGGTTCGCTGTCGGCCCTGCTGCCGCTGATTTACGCGGACGGTGCGGAATTGCCCGCCGCGTTGGCCGCCGCGCTGCACACGGTCGAAGTCCACCACCAGCACGACCTGACCACGAGGCGCGGCTTCGACTTGGAACTGACGCGCGACGAGGAGACACTGCTCGCGGGACTGGCCGATCGCCTGGCGGCGCTGGCCGGCCCCGGTGCCGCCGGAGAACCGGCTCGCGCCGCGATGTCGCTCGCAGTGGCGCTGCGGCAAATCGCTCCCGCACCGATCGCGGGGATCAAGGTGGTCCGCTCCAGCGGCGAAGATCCAGCGTCGCCGGCCGCCGCGGTGGTCGATGGCGTGTGGGACTCCATCGAACTTGGCAAGCTCTGGCGGCAGCCCGGCGTGTCGCCCGGGTCGATCGTTTTGGACCTGGGCGCCGAATTCACGGTGGCGGCGGTAAGAATCTGGAACTTCAACGAACCGGCAGGGCAGCACCGTGGTTGGAAGGAGATCCAGGTTTTCGTCAGCGACACTCCCACTCTGTTGGAGCCTATTGCCCAGGGAGTGATCTCAGCAGCCCCCGGCGTGGCCGCCGCGGGGGATTACGGCACCGCCATCCAAGTTCCGTTTGTCCGTGGCCGCTACGTCAAGCTGCAAGCCAAAAGCGTCTGGCGAGTGGACGGCTCATCCGGTTTGTCGGAAGTCGAGGTGTTGGGGTTCTAGCCGTGGGGCAGCTTTCCAACCTGCCATGTCCCGTTTGCTCGTTCCCGCGCTCTGCCACTCGCGGCCAAAGCCGCCATTTCCAGGCGACCCCCCGGAATTCCGCGAAATTTGTTGCGGCCGTTGTTATCGCTGCCTAATATACGATTTGTACCCTTTATTGGAGGTCATCGATGGGTTTTCGAAAGCCCAAGCGTTCGCAGCGTCAATATCGGCGGGCGGCGGCCCTCCGCCGCCGTTCGAATTCACCCCGTCATGCCCTTTCGTTGGGGCGTTTGGAGCAATTCGAAGAGCGCCGCTTGCTTTCCGGTTTCAGTGTGGTTCCGAACTCCTGGACTCCAATCGGTCCGGCGCCGATCCTCAACGGCCAAACTCCCGGCAACGAGCCCGTTTCGGGGGCAATCAACGGCATCGCCACCGACCCTGACAACGCCAATGTGATTTATATCGCGGCGGCCGGCGGCGGTGTCTGGAAGTCGACCGACGCCGGGAACGACTGGACGCCGTTGACCGACCATCTCGTCGACGTCAGCGGCAATCCGATTCCCATGTTCATGGGCTCCATCGCCATCGAGCACGAAATCCCGGCACAGCCCACCAGCCCGCTGGTGATCTACGCCGGCACCGGCGACCCGAACAACGAAACCGATGCGTTTCCCACATTAGCACCATCGCCATGGACAACTGACTCGACTTACGGCCGGGGTATCCTGGTCGGCATCGACGACGGCGTGGATCCCATCAAGTGGACGCTTTCCGACGCCAATGGCGCTTTCGACCGGCAGACGATTTCTAAGATCGTCGTTGACCCCACGAATCCGAACACCGTCTACGCGACCGTATCGGACAACTCTCTGGAAGGCAGCTCGAGGGCGGATACCGGGGTCTGGAAATCGATCGACGGCGGCAAGAACTGGAACAACATGACCGCGAACTCGCTGATGGCGGGTGGCATCCAAAACGACACGACCGACCCGTATACGGACCTGGTGATCGATCCGACGCACCCCAATACGCTGTACACCGCCATTGGCAACCCCAAAGGAGCGATCGTCAGCAGCTTCGGCGGCATCGGCGGCATCGGCGGCATCGGCGGCATCGGCGGCACGAGCTCCAACCTCAACGGGATCTACAAGACCACCGACGGCGGCGCGACGTGGAACCAGCTCGAAGGAGCGCAAGGCCTCGCCTTGCCGGCGAACACCGACTTGACCGTGGGCCGCATCGCGCTGGCCATTTCGCCGTCGACGCCGAACACGCTGTATGCGACGTACGTGAAAACCGAAAAGGCCGGCGGCAACTTGTACCAGTTCCTGCGGACGACCGACGGTGGGAACAGTTGGACCAACCTCACGTCGACCCCCGATTTCCTGACGCCGGCCGCCGGGCAACGCGCGACGGGCTATCGCAACCTGGCCATGGCGGTCGACCTGCACGACCCGAACACCGTGTACCTCGCCGGCGCGGGTGAGAACATCCTCAAAACCTCGGACGCCGGCCGGACCTTCAGCACGATCGAAGTCGACGTTCAAGCCAACGGTCCCCATCCCAACCACCACGCGCTCGTCCTCGACTCCAACGACAAGTTGCTCGACGGCAACGACGGCGGCATCTGGCGGCTCGATAATCCGACCGTGGGCGCCCTGCTCTGGAACGATTTGAACACCAACTTGCAAATCACGCAATTCAACGGCGTCGCCCTGCACCCGACCGACCCGAACACCATTTACGGCGGCAGCCAGGACGACGCCACCGAAAATTCGGTCGGCACGTTACCCTGGACCGGACTCCCGGTAGATACCCAACTCTCGAACGTCGATCAGTTGAGCGGCGGCATCATGCGCGTCGACCAGATCACGCCGAACGTCGTGTACCGCACGCTTCCCCGCTACAATTCCTCCGGCGCCATAGACAGCAACAACCCCACCGCCAAAACCACCAGCATTTTCGAGCGTTCGACCGATGGCGGCGTCACCTGGACGCTGCAAATCAAGGGCCTCAATCCGCTCAACACCGATCCCTCGGACCTCTACGTGCCCTACATCATGGATCCCTCGAACTCCAGCCGTCTACTACTGGGGACCGACCGGATCTATGAGACGATCGACCAGGCGAACGACTGGAACGCCATCAGCACGCCCGGCAAGAACGGATGGATCACGAGCCTGCCCACCGGCAGCGATCCTGCGGTGGACGCGATCGCCGTCGCGGCCCAAAAGTCGCAAACGATCTACGCCGCGGCCGGTCCCGACATCTTCGTCACCACCGACGACGGCGCGAGCTGGTCGGTCCACGACCTGATTGCCGAGACCTCCATTACCGCGACGTCGAGCCCGATCAACTTCAGCAGCCGATTCAGCTCGCTCTTGGCCGACCCGAACGACCCGACCGGTAACACGGCCTACGCCCTAATCGCCAACTTCAACACCAATTTCTTTGGAAGACCCAACACCGACGCGTCGGGACAAACCGAACATGTCTACCGCACGACCAACGGCGGCATCACTTGGACCAACATCACCGGCAACCTTGCCGACCAGCCGATGAACTCGCTGGCGTTCGACGCCTCGACCAGGGTGCTTTACCTCGGCACCGACACGGGGGTGTTCGCCTCCGACACGTACACCCAGGGCGCATCGACGGTTTGGAACTCGCTTGCGCCGGGTGCGAACAGCCTGCCCAACGCCCAAGTGACCGATCTGGAAATCAACAGCAACCTGGGCCTGCTTGCGGCGGCCACGCACGGACGCGGCGCGTGGGAGCTGCAAGTTCACGTGCTCGCGGGCCAATCACAAACCGAGACCGAAGGGTCCGCCTTCGCCAACCTTCCGGTGTTGGTGTTCAACGACCCGGCGGGTTCCATCGATCCGAACAATTTCCAGGCCACGATCGATTGGGGCGACGGCAGCGCGACGTTCAGCGGTGCGCCGGGCGTCGGCATCAGCTACAGTGGAGGTCTGTTCACGCTGAGCGGCAGCCACACGTACGCCGAGGAAAACCTGTACCTGCCGACGGTCACGATCACCAACCTGGTCACGGGCATCAAGCAGACGACGAACGCCACGATCGACGTTCTCGATCCCTTGACGGCCGGGACCGGTTCCTCAGTCACCGCCGTCGAGGGGACGGCTTTCACCGCTCAGACACTGGCGACGTTCGTCGATCCGGCGCTGGTTGCCCCGAACACCGGCGCCGCCGAGCCGCTCTCGGACTATTCGGCCACGATTTTCTGGGGTGACAACACGTCGTCGTTCGGCAGCATCGTCACGACCGCGGCGGTCGGCACGTACGCCGTGCAGGGTAGCCACCTTTACGCCGAGGAAGGATCGTACACGATCGCCGTCGTGGCTTCGCACGACAAGGCGACGCCCGTCACGATGACGAACAGCGCCACCGTCAGCGACCCCGCGGTGGTTCCCACGGGCGGCATCACGTTTTCCGCCGTCGATGGCGTGCCGTCGCCGTTCCAGCCCGTCGCGTCGTTCAAAGATCCGGCCGGACTGGAAGACATCAGCCATTACTCGGCCACAATCGACTGGGGCGACGGTTCGCCGACCACCACCGGTTCGCTTTCGATCAACTTCAACACCAGCGTGGTGACGGTGTCGGGCCGCCACCAGTACAACCAGGTCAACTTCAACCCAGGCTTCCCCATCACGGTCACGATCCACCACGACCTACTGGGAGATACGGCGCCCGACGCGACGGCCGACAGTACGGCCATCGTCGCTTATCCGCAACTCGTGGGTACGGGTGGCCTGACGCTGAACGCCCTGGAAGGCGCCAAATCGACCAGCCAGCCCGTGGCGACGTTTACCGATCCGAGCGGAAATGATCCGGTCACAAGCGATTATTCCGCCACCATATTCTGGGGCGACGGCTCATCAAGCAACAGCGCTCCGAATGACATTTCTCTCGGCGCGGATGGCACGTTCACCGTGCAAGGCAGTCATGTCTACGCCGAGGAATCGCCGATCAACGCGCCCTACAGCGTGCAGGTCGTCCTCAAACATGGCAGCGCCACGCCCGGCAGCAACGCGCCGCCCGACACCGTCGTCAGTTCGGCCACGGTGGCCGACCAGAAGGTGGTCTTCGGCAACCCAGTCACGTTCACCGCGACCGAAGGCAATGCAGCGACCAACGTGACGGTTGCCACGTTCATCGATCCGGCGGGCGACCCGAACGACGAGGAAATCGGAGGTCCGAACCTAACAGGACCGTTCGACTATTCGGCCACCATCAACTGGGGCGACGGCAGCCCGGCGACGACGGGAGCCGTCAGTCTCCCGGACGTCAACGGGGTGTTCACCGTCACCGGCAGCCATACCTACGCCGAGGAGAACGCGTCAGGTTACCAGGTCACGGTCATCGCTCATCATGACACCGCCGGCGACGTCACGCTGACCAGCACCGCCGATGTCGTCGACGCGCCGCTTTCGACGACGGGCGGCTTTACGTTTCAGGCGACCGAGGGGTTCCCCTCGGCACTCCAACCGGTCGCCACTTTCCAGGATACCGGCGGCGCCGAAAGCGTCGCCGATTACCAGGCGAACATCGACTGGGGCGACGGTACGACTTCCGCCGGTTCGATCAGCGCCACGGGCAGTTTGTTCACCGTCTTCGGGCTCCACGAATACCTGGAGGAACCGACGAACACCAGCTACACGATCACTGTCACGATCCTGCACGATCCGCTCTCGAACCCGCCCAACACCGTCACCGCGACGGCCACCAGCCAGGCACTGGTCTCGGACCCCCAGCTTGTCGCCACCGGTAACTTCGCCTTCACGTCGACCGAAGGGGCGCAGCCCACGCCTCAAACATTGGCCACCTTCACCGATCCTGGCGGCGACGAGCCTGTGAGCGACTATACCGCCACGGTCGCCTGGGGCGACGGGCAGACCACCACCGGCAGCGTCACCCAGCAGTTGATCGGCACCTTCACCGTGCAGGCAACTCATACGTACGTCGAAGAAGGGTTTGACGCCATCCAGGTGACGATCCACCACGGAACGGCGCTGGACAGCACGGTGAATGCTTCCGCCCAAGTAGCCGACGCGCCATTGGTCGTGACTGGTAATTACACCTTCAACGCCACTGAGGCGGCCACGCCCCCGACGTACCAGGTCGTTGCCACGTTCATCGATTCGGGTGGCACCGAGCCTCTGGTCGATCCGACTGACGGGACGCTGGAGTACTCAGCCACGGTCAATTGGGGCGACGGCACCTCGTCGACGTCGACGTCGCAAACGACACCTGTCGTGATCGCCGGTCCCGACGTCAATGGGGTCTTTTCGGTGACCGGCAACCACACCTATGCCGAGCAGGGGACGTACCCGATCAGCGTCACCATCCGCCACGACTCGGCCTTCGACGCCACGTTGCCCGCCAACCAACCGGTCACGGCGGTCGTCGTCGATCCGCCCGTGGTTCCCGGCAGCGGCACGACGTTTGCCGCCGTCGAGGGAATTGCCACGCCGGTGCAGGCGGTGGCCACGTTCACCGATCCGGCCGGCAGCGAAGCGTTGGCCAACTACTCTGCGAAAATCAATTGGAACGACGGAACGCCGATTCAGACGGGCCAAATCACTTGGAACGCCGCGACGCAGATCTTTACCGTCAGCGCCAGCCATACGTACCCCCAGGGTGGTTCGCCCTCCTTAATCTACCCGTACACGGTTACAATCCATCACGGCCCCCCTAACGTCACTCTTCCCGCCGATGTTGCCGCCTCCGACGTTACGATCAACGGTGTCGCCTCGGTCTCGGGCCAAAAGGTCGTCGCCTCGGGCGGTTTTTCATTCACCGCCACGGAAGGCATGACGGCGTCGAACCTGGACGTGGCCACGTTCACCGATCCGGGTTTCAGCGCGGCGAACCCCGAGCCGCTGTCGCAATATGCGGCTACGATCGACTGGGGCGACCACAGCGGCACCAGCGCCGGCACGATTGCTTTGATGAACGCGGCGACGGGCCAATTCTCGGTGGTCGGCAACCATCTTTACGCCATCGACGGGCAATACAACGTCACAGTGACCATCCAGCACGATGGTTTCGCGGTGGCCACCACCAGCGCGGGCGACGTGCTCGACGCGCTTCTCCAGGCCTCCGGCGGCGCAACCTACACCGCCACCGAAGGCGCGCCAGGAACGAACCAGGTCTTGGCCGCATTCACCGACCCCGGCGGCGCCGAATCGATTGCGCACTACTCGGCGACCGTTGCCTGGGGCGACGGTACTCTCACGCAGGGTACGATCAGCTTTGACTCTCTTGCGCAAACCTTCGGTGTCAGCGGCAACCACCTCTACAGCGACGAGCAAGACGACGCCGGGATCTCGGTGACGATCCGTCACGACACCGCGCCCGACACCACGGTCAACGCTTCCGTGAGCATTGCCGACCCGCAAATTGTCGGCGCTTCCGCCTCGGCTTCGGTGGCCGCGCTGTCGACCAACGTTCCCGTGGCCACCTTCACCGATCCAGGCGGCGCCGAAGACCCAAGCCAATACTCGGCCGGCATTGCCTGGGGCGTCGGCTTGTCGACCACCGGTACGATCACGTTCAATGCGACGACCGGCGCGTTCACCGTCAGCGGTAACGTGCCGCCAGGCCTTGACGATTCAAGCAATAGCGTCGTCGTGACCATCAGACACATGTCGCTGCCACCCATCTCCGTGAATAGCTCGATCGTCGTGGGCGAAGGGGCCATCAATGTCGTTGGCGCGCCTGTGGGCGGTCACGAGTTCACTCCCTTGTCGAACCTGGCGGTGGCGACCTTTGCGCACGACGCCGGCGAGGAACCCCCCGGCGAGTTCGCCGCCACGATCGACTGGGGCGACGGCGCGACGACCGCGGGCGCCGTCACGCGGGCGGGCCAAGCCTACAACGTGGCCGGTTCGCATACCTACGGCGACGAGGGCACCTACACGGTTCAAGTGACCGTGAGCGAAGAGGGCGTGACGGCCACCGCGAGCGGCGCGGCGACCATCGCGACGGAGATCCTGCCGATTGCCGGTCCGGCGACCCCCAGCCAGAAATACGTCGCCGAAGTCTATACCGACGTGCTCCACCGGCAGGTCGATCCGGCCGGGCTGCAATACTGGTCGAACCTGCTCGACCAGGGCCAGTCGCGCGACCTGGTGGCCGCCAGCCTGCTCCACACGCCGGAATACTTCGGCCTGATCGTCAATCCGCTCTACGAAAAATACCTCGGCCGCGCGGCCGACATGACCGGCCTCGGTTTCTGGATTAACCAGATGCTCAATGGCGAGACCGACGAGCAAGTGGAGGCCGACTTCATTGGTTCTCCGGAGTACTTTGCCCGCGCGGGCGGCACCAACCTGGCCTGGGTCGACGCGATGTACCTAGACCTGCTGGGCCGGCCCGCCGACCCCGCGGGAGAAATGTTCTGGACGGATAGTTTGGCCGAAGGCGAAAGCCGCGCCCAGGTGGCCCTGGGCTTCACGACCAGCCCCGAACGCGAAGCGCTGCGAATCCAGGACGACTATTTCCAATTCCTGGGACGCGCGGCCACGCCATCCGAGGTGGCCGGCTTCGTCAACTCATTCGAGCACGGCGCGACGGACGAGCTCCTGATCGCGGGCTTCATCGCTTCCGACGAGTACTACAACCGCGTGCAGTCGTTCCCAACGTAAGTGCCTCGTAGTAGCGGGGCTCGTGAGAGTTCCGACCGTGGGGCAGGTTTCCAACCTGTCATTGCCTCGTGGCGGAACTAGTGAGAGTTCCGATTTGTGCTCCAACGGTCGGAATTCTCACGAATTCCGCTACGTCGTCTGGCTATGGCACCCTTGGAAACCCAACCCACGGGAGGCGCTATCTGGTCAGTTCCCACCCCGCCTCGGTGACTGCCAGCCCGGAGTGCCCGGCGTACTGATCGTAGACCTGCTCCATCTCCTCGATCGAGTCGAAGTAGCCGACGACGAAGGCGGCGCTGAATGATTGCCCCGGCGCGATCGGCCGGCCGCCGAACTCCTCGATCATGCAAATGTAACCTCGCTCGTGGCACCAGGCCTCACTGACGTCGGCGGCATTCAGTGTCATGCCGGCCAGCCACGGGCCGTCCTGGCCGGTCTTGGCGTCGCGCAAATGGTAACTACGGACCATCCGTTTCGGGATCTTGGCGTCGTCGCGGCGGTAATTGAACTTCGCGTCCGGCGGAAACTCCCTGTCGAATTCCTTGGCCGGGATTTTGCCGACGTAGCTCAGGTAGACCTCGCTGAATGTGTCGCTCTTCTGGTGCTTAATGTGACCGGGCATGTCGACGCGCAGAAACATCGCCGGGCTGTCGTTTACCGAGTCGATCCGGTCGGACGAGATGAAGTAGCGTTTTCCCTTGGGGAACACCAGCGTCTGCGTCCAACGGCTGCCCGTATTCTTGCCCGGCGCGGCGGTCAGGTAGCGAAAGCCCTGCTTGACGGCCACAAAATCATCACCACGAACCACTTCGGGCCTCAACTGCTTTGCCTGAAAGTTCCCGCCGCCACGCCGCTGACGTAGCCTTTCTTCCGGATCACGGCTTCAAGGTCGGGCGTTCTGAGCGTGATTTGCTCATCGTCCTCCGCCACATCGGCAGCCGTCACATCGGCAGCCTCAGCGCGGGTTGTCGCGGGGATGAGTAGGATAAGCAAAACCAAGACACCCAAGGTAATGTTCGTCATTTCAACAACTCGCCGAGCGCCTCCATCAACACCCTTTCCACTTCGGGCGCGACGCGCGAAACGGGACCGGTTTCGTAGCCGCCTTGCGGGTACGAAACCTCGGTGCCGATGTAGCCGGGTCCGTAGTCGCCGTAAGCCGCCATGCAGACCACGACTTGCGGCCGCAACTTTTCAGCCGCAAGCTGGTACTCTACGAACAGCTCGCCCGGCATGTGTACCACCCAGGCCGGGCCAAGTCGCAGGCAGGTCAGCTCGATGGGGTCGCTGGCGAGGCAACGCCGCAGCCAAACCAGGTCGCGCGCGGCGCGCACTCGCTCGCGCGGCGCCGCGGTCGAATCCTCGACCAATCGAACGAGTTGATCTTCCTTCAATCCAGGGCTCGCCGGCAGCAGCACGTTTTTCCTCCGCCAGCGGACGTCGGCCGCGGCGATGGGCACCCTCCTCGTGTTCTCCCAGGCGGCTTTCATTCCCGCGGCGAGCCGCTCGGCGAGGATTGCCCGCAGCGGCGGCGTGCCGTCGTTGTACTTGCCCGCCGCGACGTTGCCGCCCGCCCCGTCGAAATGGATATGGACCACGTCGGGCAGTTCCTTCTCGCGCAGTGCGCGGGCCATGCCGACGAAATCGGCGCTCACGCCTCCCTGACCGTAATGGCTTTGCGGGTGCGTCGCGTAGTAAGTGATCGAAACCACCGGCCGATCGCCACTGAAGAAGCTTACCAGCCGCACGTCGGGGTCGATCACGCCTTCGGGCGCGGAGCGGACGTTTTCGTCCTTGCACGAGCTGTAGCGAACGAACTGCACCTTGCCGTCGGGGCCGAGAATCCGCCGGTTCGAGGCGACTTTCTCCACGCGGCCGGTGCCCAGCCCCAAGTGCGTGACGGGCTGTGCGTTGGCCACGGCCGCGCGGACGGCCGAGGCGGCCCGGTCGATGGTTTCGTGCGCGAACGCGACGTGGAACGCCGCCCCCGCCATGCCGTGCCCGGCCAGCAAATCCTCGGCGTCGAAGTCGCAGCCCGGCGCGTCGTGCTGGTGCAGGCAATGCACCGCCACACGGCTTTCCGTCGTGCCGGCCGCCTTGGCCAGTGCTTGCCGCCATGCGCCGTAACCGCCGTTGCCGACGCCGACCCAATCGATCGCGCACAGCACGATGGGGCTTTCGTCGGTGACCAATACCACGCCGCGGGCCGAAAGTCGATCGACGATCTCCTTGGCCGGGGGACAGAGCCCATCACACAAGGGGCTGCCCAGGGGGGGCGTCGCATCGAGGTGAAAAGTGCCCACTTTCAGCGGCTCGGCCGCCGTTGCCGTGGCGGTGCAAACCAACGTGACGATCAGCGCGAAGAGTTTCCGACGACACATGGCGGGGTTCCTTGGTGGAGGGCAAATCCACGGGGCTTGTGGGCAGGCTTCCTTGAGCGATTCTGAACGGCGGGAGACCGCAAGTCAAGCCGCGGAAGTACTGGAGAGCATCCCGTAGCCAAAGCGAGGCGAATTCGGCACAATGCACCCGGGGCACGCGTTCCAACGGTGCCAAGCATGGAACAACCTCGAAGGACGTCCACTTGCCATGAACTCCCTGAGAGTACTCACGCTTTGGAATATATGGGTCATTGACGACGACTCGGAAGAGGGCGACGATTCGGAAGAGGACGACGGCTCAGAGGAAGACGACCACTTGGACGAGGACGTTAACCTCGAGAAGCCTCATTACCAGGCCGCGACGGTGACGCGCTTGCCTAAGCTGCCGCGCCTTGAGGGCCTTCGCGTTGGGAATGACCAGCTCACAGAGCAGGACATCAACCATCTCGCCTTTCTACCACGGCTGGAGTCGCTTGACCTGGCAGGAACCTGTGTCAGCGGCGCCGACGTGGTGCAATGGGCCCGCCTCGAAACACTGGAGCGACTGGCGACCAACAGGACAACGGTAACGGCGCGATTTCTTGAGTCGCTGGCCGCGCTCAAGCGTCTGAAGGAGCTCCGTATCTCGCCCTATCTTGATACGAACGACCGGGCGGAGCTCACGGTCGATAAGGGGTACCCATTGCGGTTCTCCCCCAGCGTGATCGACGGTTTGCGCCATGCGCTTGCGACATTACGACAGTCCCATCCAGGACTCATCGTCATGAACGATGCAGGGTCAGCGGATGAGTTCGAAGAAAAGGGCGAATCAGGATCGCCGTGGCAATGGAATAGCCAACAGTCAGTCGATCGCTTTGATTCCTTCATGCGGCAATTTACGCTAGCGCTGCCCGGTCCGTGATGGGGCATTCGGTCGGCGAGCGACTGACCGGCCGATGGGTTCAAGAGCGCCCGATTCGGCCCCCGAGCCGGTTGCGATTGACCCCGATCTTGCCGACGTCGTGGCCGAAGTTGGGACGACGAAAAGCGACGAAAAGGGGACATTCTAGGGACATTCTACGTTTTGACGATGCGCTGGGGCCGCCCGCGCGGACGGAGTGTTGATTCCAGCCAAAGTTCGCGAGCCACTCGACGCACCCAGGACTCATCGCCGTAGGGTTGTCCTCTGGCCACGCTACGGCGCAGGTCCGCCAACTCCGCCTCACTCTGGGGACGGTTTACGCGAGCCAACCAATCGCGCGGGCAGTCGATCGGCCATCTGCACAATAGCTCCGGCCGCTTCCGCACGCGATGCCACGCCAGACTTGACCATGCCCACGATTCGGCGCGCTGGACCAAACTGGCGCGCAACGGATTACGCTCAACGTACCGAAGCACGGTCAACAGGTGGTCGTCTTGTTCGATCGGGACCACATGGCGTGGATTCCACAAGCTGATCCAAGCGCTTCGCGGCTACGAAACACGCAGACACGCAACTCAGTAGCCTGTCGCGGCCAGGCCGTCGCGTTGAGGCGACTCGGTTCCCACGTCGAACCAACCGGTGGCGGCGGCTCCTGGCGGTCGACGTCGGTCCGCGGGGCAACGCGTACCCGCGCTCGGCATGCGCGGCCGCCGTGGCTCAGATCTCGCGGCCTTCCACCAATCCTGAAGCCAAGTCCAGGCTTCGGCGGACACCTGCACGGCGGGCTGACGCCCTTGTGC
>DATLQY010001125.1:0-5956 GCA_035534975.1 Pirellulales bacterium | reverse complement strand
GAACGGCACCTGAAGCCGCTGTTCGTGGGGTTGGATGGAAAATAAAATGGCGGGATTCAAGGTTGTAACGTGTAAGCCGCGATCGAACATCGTAGGCCGCACGATGGACGCGGAGCGTCGAAGACAATGCGTACCCACGCGGAGCGTGGGAACGAGGGATCCCGAACCCCGGATACCTGCGCTGCGGGTCGCCTGAACCCTGAACCCTGAACCCTCCTGATGATCCGATCGAGCGTTACCATCAGCCTGGTCCCGGAGGCGCGGGGCGGCCCGTTCGTGATTTGGGACGACTTGCCGGCAGCTTGCGGGCAGGCAAGAGATCTGGGTTTCGACGCGATCGAAATCTTTCCGCCCGACCCCGAGGCCATCGACGTGGGCCGGTTACGGACGTTGCTGGCCGATCACGGCCTGGCGTTGGCGGCCGTGGGCACCGGAGCGGGGTGGGTCAAGGGTCGACTGCACCTTTGCCTGCCGGGTGCGGCGGCACGGACCAAGGCTAGGGCCTTCGTCCGTTCGATCATCGACGTCGCCGGAGCGCTGGGCGCGCCGGCGATCATCGGCTCGATGCAGGGACGTAGCGGCGACGGGGTCGACCAGGTCACGGCCACCGGCTACCTGGCCGAGGCCCTGGAAGATCTTGGCGAACACGCCCGGCAGTACGCGGTTCCGCTCGTGTTCGAGCCCTTGAATCGTTACGAGACGAACATGGTCAACACGCTCGGGGCCGGCACGCGGTTGCTCGAGCGGCTTTCGACCAGGAACGTGGCGCTATTGGCCGACCTGTTTCACATGAACATCGAAGAGGACTCGATTCCGAGGGCGATCAGCGCGGGTGCGGGCCACATCGGGCACGTCCACTTCGTCGATTCCAATCGCCGCCCGGCCGGGCTTGGCCACATCGACTACCCGCCCATCGTCGCGGCGCTCGCCGGCATCGGCTACTCCGGCTTCGCCTCGGCCGAGGCATTGCCGTACCCCGACTCGCGGGCCGCGGCCCAACAGACGATCAAGGCGTTCAAGCAGTTTTTCCGTGCCGCGGAGTAGCGGAATTCGTAAGAATTCCGAGTCGTTGTCGCGTGATTCGCAAGAATTCGAGGGATATGCTCAAACACAAACTGATTCACCCCAAGATCAACGAGGTCCTCGGCCGGGCGGGGCACCACGCCAAGATCTTGATCGCCGACGGCAACTACCCTGCTTCCAGCAAGAAGGGGCCTTGCGCCGAGCTGGTCTCGTTGAACCTGGCGCCGGGCGTCGTGAGCTGCGCGCAGGTGCTCGAAGCGCTGCTTTCGGCCGTGCCGATCGACCGGGTGAACACGATGATGTACCCGCCGGACGACCCGTACACGCTCGACTCCGATCCGCCCTGCTGGGACGAATTCCGCCAGATCCTCCGCGCCGCCGGGCTGCCGCTCGCGTTGGAACCGATCGACAAATGGGATTTCTACAAGGCCGTGGAAACCTCGGACCATGTCCTGACGATCCAAACCGGCGACCAGCAACGGTTCGCCAACTTGCTTTTGTCGATCGGCGTGAGGCTGGATTGACACTTGCCAACCGTCAAGATTTAATCGTAATCCAATGAAAAGCGATCTCTTCAACCTGGAACATGAATCGGCCATCGTCATCGGCGGCACCGGCGTGCTGGGCGGCGCCATGGCCGAGGCACTCGCCGCCGCCGGCGCGCGGGTCGCCGTCGTCGGCCGGAACGAAGAACGCGGAACGCGGCGCGTCGGCCAGATCGAGTCGGCCGGCGGCCGGGCGATGTTCCAAACGGCTGACGCCGGCGACCGCGATTCGCTCTCTGCCGCGCGCGACGCCATCGTGGACGCCTGGGGACCGCTGAGCATCCTGGTCAACGCGGCGGGCGGCAACCGCCCCGACGCGACGCTGCCGCCGGGCGCCGATTTCTGCCGGTTGCCGTTGGACGCCTGGCGAAGCGTGTTCGATCTGAACCTGGTGGGCGGCGTCCTGTTGCCATGCCAGGTCTTCGGCGAGACGATGCTCGCCGCCGGCCGAGGCAGCATCGTCAACATCGCCTCGATGTCGGGCATGATTCCGCTCTCGCGCGTGGTGGCCTATTCCGCGGCCAAGGCGGCGGTCATCAACCTCACGAAGTTCCTGGCGAGGGAGTGGGCCATGCGAGGAGTGCGCGTCAACTCGATCAGCCCTGGTTTTTTTCCTGCCGAACAGAACCGGGCGCTTTTGTTCAGGGAAGACGGCGGCTATTCCGAACGCGGGGGCCAGATCATCGCCCATACACCCATGGCGCGGTTCGGCGAGCCGCGGGAACTTGGCGGCGCGGTCGTGTGGCTGGCCTCGCCGCGCGGCAGCTCGTTCGTCACAGGGCAGAATATCGTCGTCGATGGGGGCTTTTCGGCGGTGACGATATGATGCGAACCCTTTACGAAACGGTGGACCGTAGATGAGCGGCTTGCAACTTCGTAAAGACCCGTGCGCGTTGGATTTCCTTTCCCTGGGGGCCTTGGTCAATCGGCTCGATCCCGGCGTGGTCCCTTTCCGCAAAGCCCGATCCGTCGAGATCCATGTCTCCGGCGGCGAGTACAACGTCGCCGCGAACCTCGCCGATTGCTTCGGGCTTCGCACCGGCGTCGCAACGGCGATGGTCGACTATCCGCTGGGAGAGCTGGTGCAAACCCGTGTCCGGGAAACGGGCGTGGCGCCGTTCTACAAGTGGTACGAACACGACGGCGTGCGCGGCCCCAACATCGCCACGGTTTACAGCGACCGCGGCCAGGGGGTCCGCGCACCCGTCGTGTTCTACAACCGGGCCAACGAGGCCGGCGCGCTGTTGAAGCCCGGCGATTTCGACTGGGCGCGAATTTTCGCCGGCGGCGTGCGCTGGTTCCATTCGGGCGGCATCTTCGCCGCGCTGTCCGAGACCACTTCGGAGCTGATCATCGAAGGAATGCGCGCCGCGAAGGCCGCGGGCGCTGTCAATTCGTTCGACCTGAATTACCGTGCGAAGCTATGGACCTCCGTTGGCGGGGTCGAGCGGGCCCATCAGACGCTGCGCCGCATCGTGAGCCACGTCGACGCGCTGTTTGGCAACGAAGAGGACCTGCAAAAAGGGCTGGGTATCGCCGGACCGGACCTGGCCTCGAAATCGCAGCTCGATCCCGACACGTTTTTCCAGTTGATCGACCGGGTCGTCGAGCAATTCCCCAACATCAAGCTGGTGGCCACGACGTTGCGCGACGTTCACTCGACCAACCGGCACGAGTGGGCGGCCGTGTTGTGGCTCGATGGCCAGCGCTACGTGAGCCCGACCAGCGAGCTCGATGTGCTTTGCCGCATCGGCGGCGGCGACGGTTTCGCGGCGGGACTGATCTACGGCCTGATCGCGGGCCGATCACCGGAAGAGGCGCTGCGATTGGGCTGGGCGCACGGCGCGCTGGTGACCACGTTCCCGGGCGACATCAGCATGGCGAAACTGGCCGAGGTCGAGGCGCTCGCCAAGGGCGGAACGGCGCGAGTG
The DNA here is from genome assembly GCA_035534975.1 of Pirellulales bacterium. GTDB lineage: Bacteria > Planctomycetota > Planctomycetia > Pirellulales > JAICIG01 > DATKSN01. The sequence goes on along the minus strand of DATLQY010001125.1, from coordinate 2,457 downwards.
CAGAGGTAATTTCTTCTTGTTCCCACGCTCCCGCGTGGGAACATGCCCCGGCCGCTCCGCGGCCAACGAACGGCTGGAAAAGCAAACAAGCCGACAAACCGCCGACGCCTGCCGATCAGGAAACGGTTTCGGCCGATGCTCGCTTTCCCGGCTGAATCGACCCACGTTAGGTATAACCATGGAGAGGTATAATCCGAAAAAAAAAGCGCTCGATTCCGGTCAAAGTGCTCGGTTTCGTGCGCTTTGGCAACTGTCGTTGGGCGAATCGGCTAGCCAGGATGACCACCGTTCTGGTCTTGGCATCACCCCCCGTCTTGGTTGTTTCAGACCGGTGTGATGCGCCAATTGGCGCATCATCCATCGGGACCGCGATGGCCCTGGTTCGTTCCAAGCCACTTGCTTATCCTTCTCGGCGCTACCAAGAGCGAAGTTGGCATGGCTTTTGCTGGGCTTAATCGCAAGCCCTCGGGGCCTTTTGGCGGCTCGGATTGACGATGAACCGCCGTCGAACCTTTGGGCACCCCTTCAGACATCTTCGTTCAGGCGGCCAAACGCAAGGAGATGGCCAAGATGATGCGTATTCTGACAGCCAGATTGAAGCAGTTGCGCGGTTTCCTCAAAGAGCGCTGGGGAGAGATCACCGGCGACCATCGGAAGGTGATCGATGGAAGAAAGGAGCGGCTTGCGGGCATGCTGCTGAGTTATGGCTATGCGCAAGAACAGGCCGACCGGGAAACCGAGCGGTTCTTCGCGACCGATTCCGAGCGCAAGGGGGAAAGAACCGCACACGCCACGTCCCGTTATTCATGCCGTCGTGGGTGATAACTCACGCTCATCATTGCATCATAGCCGGCCCATCAATATCAACACGATGAGGATCGCCACGACCAACCCCAAGCCGCTTCCAGGATAGTACCCCCAGCCGCGGCTATAGGGCCATGTCGGCAATGAGCCGACCAAGAGAAGGATCAGGATGATCAACAAAATCGTTCCCATGAGATTGCTCCTTGAAGTCGTTCATTTTCGTGAAAGCCCGTTCGTCGCAAGCAAATTCTCCCCCTGGCTTGGCAGCGGCGCCTCTCGCGCCTGCGCGTGCAAGTCCTCCGCGTCGTTGCGCAAATCTCCCTCGGCGGCGGTTCCGACCTGCCGATTGCAAGCGGCTGGAACCGAGGAAGCATTTCCTTTCTCGTCCGTTCTCGACGGGCGCTCGGCGGGGGTGGGAAGGATCTTGGCTTTCTGCAGGGCATCCGTTACCAGGCGAATGGCCGCGGAACGGACCTTGAGGTCGCTGAATCGCGTCGCATCGACCCAGAAGTAGACCCGCAGGTTGACTTTGTCGGCGGCGAAGTCGTCGACCAGCACCATCGGTTCCGGGTCGGCGAGGATGGCCGGATGGTCGCGGAGCACGGCGGTCGCCGTTTGCTGGGCCAATTCGATCGGCGCCGTCTGGCTGACGCCCACCAGGAAATCCTTGCGCATTTTCGGGTTGGCGGTAAAATTGTGGATCGTCGACTTGTACATCGTGGAATTCGGCACTTGGATATAGGTGCCGTCGTCGCCCATCAGAACCGTGCCGCGCGTGGTGACTCGCTGCACGAAGCCGGTTTTGTCCTCGACCTTGACGAGATCGCCGATCTCGAAAGGGTGTTCGAAGCTGATCAAGATACTGGCCAGGAAGTTTTCGAGGATTCCTTGAAATGCGACGCCGAAGATCAAACCCGCCAGACCCGCCGCGCTGGCGACCGTCAAAGCGACCCGCGTCAGTCCGGAAATCTGCAGCGCCACGTAGATGCCGCAGAACACCACCGGTACTGCGATCGCGCGCGCGGCAACGTCCGCGAGCAAGGCGTTGCGCAGCCGCCGGCCCACCATGCGCCGGCCGATGCGCATCGAAAGCGAGGCGGCGAAAGACGTCAGCAACAGCGCTATCGCCGCCAGCGCCGCGAGAGGCAGGAATCGGACCACCCCGGCCGAGATTTCTTCGAACTGCGCGACGGCCGGCGCCAGATCGAGAGCGGGCGTTCGATCGACCGTGATCCGGTTGACGACGGCCACCACGTCCTCGGTCTTACTGGCCAGGCGGCCCGCCCAATCCTTCTGTTCCTTGTTCGCCGTGCGACCGTCGAGGAACACCACACCCTCGTCCACCGCCACCGTGGTGTCGTAAAACCAATGGGTGGCTTTGAGGATTCTCGCCAGGCGCTCTTCGATCTGATCGTCCTTTGCGAGCGGTTGGACATCGACCTTATCCGGCGTCGTGGGCGCGCCGGCCGGAGTCTTGCCGGCGGCGCTTCCGGCCGGCGACGGCTGCGGCGGGGCCGCCGCGGCGCTGCCGAAGGCGATCGCTACAATCCAAGAAAGTAGGGTCGACGTGCAAAGTCGCATGGAAACGTAACCTTGGTTCCTCTGGCCGTGAATCGACCAGCCCTTTCCTGGCCGCGAAATACATAGAAACCA
>DATLQY010001124.1:0-5527 GCA_035534975.1 Pirellulales bacterium | reverse complement strand
CCTGGAAGAGCACTACGGGTTCGATGTGCGGCAGGTGCCCGCCTGTTTCGCCGCGCCCGCCTTTCAATTGGTCGCGCACCGCCGTTTTCAATTGGGGTTGAACAATCTGTTCGTATTTCGGAGGACGGAGGAGAGGTCGTAGGTTACCTCTTCCGCCGCCGCAACCGCGTCCAGCCCACGACCACGACCGCCGTCAACACGACGGCGCGGGCGATCGACGGCCAGAGGTCTCTCATTCGGGCCCCGAAACTCAGACGGTCTTGGTTGGCCAGCGCGACCTCAAAATAGCCGTTGAACATCTCGTCGGTACTCAACGGTCCGGCCCGGACGGTGACGCTGGGGTCAGGGTTGGCCGGATTGCCGAAGGAATTGTCGTAATGCGCAATACAATGCAGCACGGTACCCGCGGGCAGCCGCTTCGGCTCGGCCAGGACGTAGCGGTTCTCCCAATTGAAATCGTACTTCGGCACGTCGAGCAGCACTTCTCTTGCGCCGTCGGGGTAGCTCGCCTCATAGCGGAATGATTTACCACGCAGGTGCATGTGCGGAAACAGGGCCAATAACAACAGGTCGTCCGTCGCTGTCCATGTCCGCTCGACGCGGTAATCGGCGGCGTGCGGCGGAATTCTCAGATCGGCGTCGAGTAGTACCTTCGTGGCGACTTCTTTTCGAACGGTCGCGCTGTCGGCGAATACCAATCCAATCGATGTTTGATCCAGTTGCTCCGTGCCGATTGCGACGTAATGGATCACGAACACGAAACACCAGCCTGCCGGAACGCGCTTCGCGAACCCCTCGCTCAGCTCCAAGGGTGGAGTCCCCGGCGCCATTGCCGCCAGGCAAAACGAGCCCAGCGCACCCTGCTCGGCGGGATCTTTAGCGCCCGGCGGCTTGAGGTACACGCTGGCGTGATGCACCACCGCACGGTTGCCTGGGCGAATCTCCGCGGCGCGGATCCAACGATCTTCGGTAAACCCTGGATTGACGTCCACGATCTGGTACTCGACGACTCCCAGCGCCGGGACGCGCAGTGCCATGGGAATCGACACGACCTGATCCGGCCGGCCGATCTTCCATTCGTCCGACCAGGTCGCCGGCCGCGGCAACTCGGCACGATCGCCCTCGGCAGCGCCGGCGTGAACCCAAGTCGCGACGAGCCGTTTTTCAGCGCCGGTCAAACGCGGATCATTCGCGAAACGGCCGTAGCGCGGGTCAGCGTGCCACGGAGGCATGCGCCCTTGTTCGACGACTTCGGCGATGGTCTCGGCCCAATCAACCGCGTCCTGGTAGGTGCTCAAGACAAACGGCGCCGCCTGGCCGGGTCGATGACACGTTTGGCAACGACGTTGGACGATCGGCGCGATGTCGCGGCAATACGTGACGTCCATGCGCGGCGTGGCCGGCGGTGCCCTGCCGATGAAGCACCCCGTCGCGTCCGTCCTGTCAACGCTTACCGGCTTGCCGGCAAGCAGCTCGTCGATGGCGACGGCGAGATCGCAGCGTCGCGGTTCACTTCGCCGAACGCCGACGCCGTACTGGTCGTCGATCCGGCCGCGATAGCGCACGACGCGGTCATGGTCGAGCACGAAGACCTCGGGTGTACGTTCGGCGCCCAGCGACCTGGCCGCGAGCCCCGCCGCGTCGATGAACAACGGAAATGCCAAGTGGTATTCGGTGGCGAACCGGGCGATTTCGTCGAGTGCGTCGTGCTCGTTCGAGTCGACGCCGACGAATTGCACTCCACACGGCCCAAACCGTTGAGTTAGTTCATTGAGTCGTGACGTATAGAGCCTGGCCAACGGGCATTCGACTCCCAGGAACACGACGACCACGAGCTTCCGTTGGCGCCAATCGCTCAACCGGCACGTCTGGCCGTTCGTGTCGTTGAGTAAGAAGTCGCCGATCCGGCGCTCCGACGGCTCGGCGCGAGCGGTTGAAATTGCCACCAACGCCAGCCAAGTCGAGATCGTTCGTGAAAACATGTTCGATGAAACTAATGCGGCAATCCAGGCGTTGAGGCGGGCCATTGTGCTCCGTCGCCGTCCCGCCGCCGCGGATGGAGCCAAGGGCTGACCCAATGCACGAAGGCAATGGACAGCACTCCAACCGCCACTCCAGCCAAGACGTCGGCGAAATAATGCCATCCGGTCGTCATGGTCGACGCGGCGACCAGCAGGTTGAGCCCGCCGAACAGAACGAACAGCGAGCGGTGCCGACGAAAGGCCCATGCCATCAAGAGGGCCTCGATGGTATGGAAGGAGGGAAAAGTCGTCAATCCTTCGGCGTCCCGCAGGCTGACGGTGCGCCGCTCGCCGCTGCGCAGGCCGTGAAAATGGTCGAGGTACCGCGCCTGCTCGGCCGTGGGCTCGTAACCGTAGTGCGTGAACGGTCCCGCGGCCGGGGCGATGGCGAAGACGGCCAGGGTGACGAGCGCCGCGATCATGTCTTGCAACACGAAGGCTTCCAGTCGCCGCCGATCGCCCAACAATCCCAACACGATCACGATCAATGGCAGTTGAAAGAGCAATGTGCCATAGGCCAGGTCCAGGATCAGTCGCAGCGCCGGGCGCGCGTGCGTCCAGTCGCGTATGGCGGGCACCGAAACGCCGCACCATTGGTCGAAGCCGGCCAGCGCGCCGTCAACCAGCGGCCGATCGAAGGCGGCGGTCGCGTACATCAGGAAAGTAAACGGTGGCAAAAAGGCGATCGTGAGCACCAACGTCGTCAAGCAGAGCACGAATTTTGGCTCGCGCCGGCGGTAGTAGTAAATCGCGGGCAGCGAGAGCAAGGCGATGTACACCAGTGGGAGGGCCACATCCGCAAGCGAGATCTCCAGGCCAAGGCTCGCCGAAAACACCAGGTCGGCGGCGATCATCGCGGCAACGATGGCCCATTTGACCGCCGTATCGCGCGAAAACGGCACGCTGCCGGCGGCGCCTCGCGCCGCGCCCACGATTCGCCACAGGCCGCCCGCGCGCGACGATTCACGCGACACAGCGAGGTCTCCGTCGGCCATTCTTCGGCCCCCTGCAAAGGTAGAACGGAATTCATTCCGTTTTCTTCCAAAGTGTAGAACGGAATTCATTCCGTTTTCTTCGTCGCGAAGCGGCGCCTGGCAAGAAAAACGGAATGAATTCCGTTCTACGGGAAACGCAATCCCCTCGGGGCCCGGCGGAGCGGATCCCGAGGGGAGCCATTGCGAAAACGTCTTCACGACCTCGTGGGGGCGACCGCCTCGCGGGGGCGACCGGCCGCTTCCGGCGGCCTAGCTCGCGGTCCCCAGCGACGTGGCGATGCTTTGGAACACGGCACTGGCATTCGTACCGATCGACGTGATCGCCGTCAAGCACACGATCACGATCAATGCCAGCATGACGGCGTACTCGACCGCCGTGGGTCCATCTTCCGAAACGAGGAAACGTTGCAGCTTCAGAGTGAGATTCTTCATGGGATCCTCCGATTTCTGAGTCAGCCCGCGCACGAGCGTAACGACGCGGGTCTGACCGTTTCGATTAAAACTGTTTGCGTGGTCCCTTCGAGGAAGCGTATTCGAGATGCATCGAATGGAACCACCGGATGGGAAGCGTACACAAGAAACGGCCTTGCGACCGGGCGACTTGGAGACTCGCGTGAACACGTCCATCTCCGTACTCAAGACTTAGCTTATCTTCGCGGACTGTCAATTTGCGGACGTGCATCCAAAGGCAAACCCCTCGGAGCCCGAAATCCGGGCTCCGAGGGGCGCAAATGGCGAAACAGTATTCCCGCCGGACCGCCCCGTGGGGCTGCCTAGCTCGCGGTTCCCAACGACGTCGCGATGCTCTGGAACACGGCGCTGGCCTTCGTGCCGATCGACGTGATCGCCGTCAAGCAGACGATCACAATCAACGCCAGCATGACGGCGTATTCGACGGCGGTGGGTCCATCTTCCGAAACGAGGAAATGTTGCACCTTCAAAGCGAGATTCTTCATGACATCCTCCGATTTCTGGGTCAACCGGCGCACGCCCGTCAGGACGAGCGTATCGACGCGGGTCTGACCGTTTCGATGACAACTGTTTGCGCAGTCCAACCGGGGAAACGTGTTCGAGATTGATTCGAAGGGAACCACCGGATGGGAAGCGTACACAAGACACGGCCTTGCGACCGCGCCCCACGGAGACTCGCGTGAACACGTCCATCTCCGTACTGAAAATGTAGTTCAGCTTCGCGGCATGTCAAATCGCGGACTTTAATAATTCCACGAAATCTTTCCGGCGGGTCAGGATGCGGGCACGACATGCAAATAGTCCCGTTCCTTGTTCCCACGCTCCGCGTGGGAACACATCTTCGGCCGCTCCGCGGCCCTGCGACGACAGTGCGGAGTCGCGCATGTTAACTCGGAGCGTCCGACAAGCTGTTTCCAATGATCATGACTTAGAATTCCCTTGTTCGGGGCACCCACGCCGCGGGTCGGCGGAGCGTGGGAACGAGTAGCCGGAAATAGGGACGCGGAGCGTCCGCGGAGCCGTTCCCACGCGGAGCGTGGGAACGAGATTGTTCGGGGCACCCACGCCGCGGGTCAGCGAAGCGTGGAAACGAGCAACCCATGATTCACACGACGACACCACCGTTCGGGATTTCCGCTCTCCGTTGGCGACTGGCACTGATGGGCCAGTTTCTGTTCGTGTTTTCCGTCGTGGCCCTTTCAGGACCCGGCCGGATCGACATCGCCGACGGCCTGGTTCGCTACGAGGTGGCCCGGAGCCTGGCGGAGCACGGCGACTCCGTCATCCGCGACAAGGCGATCAACTTCATGGTCTTCGAGGGACGTGGCGGCAGACTCTATACCAACTACCGCTTTCCGCAGTCGCTTCTCGGCGTGGGCGCGATCGTAGTATCCGATCTGACGGGCGTGGTCAGCGAACCGCGGCGTCACTTCTACTATTCGCTGCTCGGCGCCGTCGCCTGCGGAGCGTTGGCGTTGGTCTTTTCCGTTTGGTTTCGATCGCTTGGGCATGCGCCGCGGCCGGCATTGCTGTGGGGTGCCGCTGGGGTCTTTTGCACGCCGAATTGGTTCTACGGAACGACCACGTTCGACGACGTCTTCGGCGGTCTGGCTGTAGTCATTGCCGTGGTCGTTGCCTACCTCGGACGGCACACTCGTCCGCTCCTGGCGGCTGCCGTGGCGGGAGCCTCGATCGGCCTGGCGTTCAATTGCAAACAGCCGTTGGGTCTGTTTGCGCTGGTGGCACTGGCCGCCATCCGCGACACGGGCCGGAGTTGGCAGCGACAGCGGGGCCGTATGATCTGTCTCGCCACCGGTGTCGTGGCCGGCGTTGCCGGTTACCTGGGTTACGAGTCGTACAAATTTCCGCCCGGCAGCATGGCGGCCAACGCCACGGCGCTCGACTCCTATTTGGGACCCTGGCCGGGCAAACCGGTCCCCGCTCTCGTGGCGCTTGTTTTTAGTCCAGGAATCGGCATCCTGTGGTACTGGCCGCCGGTCGTGATCGGCCTGGCCGGGTTGAGGGCCTGGAACCGCCGCG
>DATLQY010001123.1:0-3515 GCA_035534975.1 Pirellulales bacterium | reverse complement strand
CTTTCCCTATTACGAGAAGCGGATTCTCTACTACTCTTGCAAGCTTCACCAACAACAGCTCCACGAGGGCCAGGATTACCTCGAGCTCAAACCGACGATTTCGATCAGCTTTCTCGACCATGTGTGGTTTCCGCGGGTGCCAGAGCATCACCTTCGGTTTCGCCTCTTGGAGCAGTCACAGCGCTTCCCCTTGACGGAGGACTTCGAGTTCCACGTTCTCGAGTTACCGAAGTTCACGAAGTCGGCCGCCGAGTTGACGAGCGGATTGGACGTTTGGCTTTACTTTTTGCGCCATGCTGCGATGATGGATACGGAAGCACTGCCCGCATCCCTGCGGGAGCCGCTGGTGGTGCGGGCCCTGGAGGAGTTGAAAATGTTGAAGCAAGCCGACCCGGAACGCGAGCGCTACGAATCGCGCCGCAAAGCTCAATTGGACGATCAGACCCGTCTCAAGGTTGCACGACTGGAAGGCCGGCAGGAAGGCCGTGAAGAAGGCCGTGAAGAAGGCCGTGAAGTAGGCCGGCAGGAAGGCCGGATTGAGGAAAAGATCGCCACGCTTCATTTCTGTGAGCGCCTTCTCAATCGGCCCTCGACACCCACCCAGGAATTGGCCGCCCTTACTCCGGATGAGTTGACGCGCCTGGTGGAGGAAATCCAAGAACAAGTCACGAAACGGCCGAAGCCCAACGGCCAATGAGCTTCCTTGTCAAGCCCTGGCATTTGCTCGTGCTTATCGCCGCCGGCACGGTGCATGGCGACCATGAGCGGGCCATCGAGTACCTGATGGCCGAGAACCGTGTCCCGCGGAAAGGGGCGCGGTTCTAGAACTACGCGCTTCGGCGGGGTACGGGCGTGCTAGCGGCGAGGCCCGGTTCCTTTCGCCCGAGGTATTGGACCTGGCCCGTTTCGTCCCTCCGAAGGCCCAAAGCCTATTGCCTATCGCCTTCTCCATTCCAACGCCCAACGCCTACTGCCTAACGCCTTCGTGCTGACCACGCCTCTGGCGAACGTCCCGAATCCCATCCTGTCGATCCTGGAATCCTGTCCAAAAAAGGCCTCGACAACACCGCCGACGGCTCAAGGAGCGGATGGACGAATTGGAGATCGAAAACGTCATGATCAACGCCGCGGACGACAAGGACAAGACCATCGACGTCGGCCGCGAGACGCTCGGGTTCTTCCTCAACCACCTCGGTGCCGCAGATTTGCCAACGGGGCAACAAAAGCCGAAGGGCGTGTGTTTGATGCCTCGATGCGACGCCAAGCTAATGTTGCTCGGGGTTCCTTGCGTCCGAAGTATTGGACCTGGCCTGTTGAGCTTTCCTGAGCGTCCCCGAAGTATTAGACCTGGCCCGTTACCCGTCCCTGGCCCGTTACCCGTCCCGAGTGCATGTTTCCACGACGTCCGGAGCGTCCGTAGGCGCGACACGTCCGGAGGGTGGTGTCCTAATAGCGGATCTGGACACTACCGTCCGGAGGGAAGTGTCCCAAAAGTGCGTTGATGGCCGCGCCGGTGACGGCTGCCTATTCGGTAGGCAGTGGTTCGCCAAACTGCTTTAATCTCAGCTTTCGCAACTCTTCGGAGGTATGAGGCGGCACCCCCGATGTCGCTTGCTCAAAGCCAAATCGGATGCCGGTCTTCTTCGGCACCGGTGGTGCCGGCGGGAAAAGCATCGGCCGAATTCGTTCCCACGCTGGCGGCCCGACCAGGCACCCCACGGCCACGATTGCCGTGAGGATGAACAACGAGCGCAGGCGGAATTGTGGGCGGGGCATCATGGGCTCGGTACGGTGGTCGGCATTGCCTCAACTGGGATTCGCCTACCTAATCGGCGTTGGGCCGGCGTGGCGAGTGCCGGATCGACCAGCAATTCCGTAGAGTCTACTGGGACAGCCAGCATGTAGTCATCCATGCTACGGCTTCGGCGTTCTGCTAGCCGTCCGTACCTCGTCCCCCCGAACCAGCAGGCCACGGCCAGCGCAAATCGTCGACTTCCGGATCGCGGCGGAAGAGGCCGCCGTTGTAGCCCGGCTCCAACTCCAGTGTGGGGTGCCCCTCGTCAATGGCCCGGAACAGTTGGACGAAGTTGCACCAGCGGGGGTTCGTCACCTTTGTGAACGGCGGCAGGTTGCGATACGCGGTGTCGATACATTTGCGCGGCAAAAGCCCGCGATCCTCGCAAAAGGCGACGAAGACGATGCGATCGAGGAGCTTCTGGGCGATGTGGATGGCCGTTTCGAGCCGCTTGCCGTGCCGTTGCCGCAAATGCTCGATCAGCCGGAAACGGTGTGTGCTGTAGTCGTCGTAGAGCACGTCGCCGACTTCGCGCTGGCGGTTGGCGCTCAGCTCGAGCAGGTGGATGGCGCGGGGCGGGGCGCCCAGGACGGTGTGGACCAGCCCGCCGACCTCGAAGAGGCAATAGAACTGCAAGAATTTCGCGCGATCGCGCAATTCGCGGAGCTCGAACTGCTCGTATGCCAACGGGGTCTTGTCGCGATGGTAGAGGCGGAAGGTGGTGAAATTGCTGACGATACCCCAGGGGCACTCCGGCAGCGCGCTGAGGTAATCCCAGCACTGCTGCACCGCGGTGCGGCCGTTGAACTTGTCGCGGTCGAGATCGGTGCCGACGGCCTTGAGCTCGATTACAGCCAGCGGCCGAGGCTGGGCGCCGGTGGCGAACAGACCCAGGGCGCCATCGGCGGTGCCGGTCCCTTCGACCGTGAAGTTGCGTTCCAGCTCGTACTTTTCAGGGTTTTCCGTGGCCGTGCGGTAGCCGAGCCCCTCGCCGAAAACCTCGTGCAGAAAGCTCGCGTCGAGCGAGGTTTCCTTTTTGCCCAGGTGGCCTTTGGATTCGAGTTCGGCCCAGCGGCCGAGGATCTCGAAGGCGCGGTCCTGGCGCGGCCCGCGATGGACGGGCTTGTCGGCCTCGTCCACCAGGTACTTTTGCAGCACCAGCGCGCGGCGGCGGCGCTTGGCCAACTTGACGAACAGGTTCGCCGGGCGGGCGGGCGCGGCGGGCGCCGATTTCGGCTTGGCCATCCGTGGGAGGTCCGTTTTCACCAAGGGGGAGGGTACGGTTGTCCATGATAGGGGGACGGCGCGCACGAGTCAACCGTCGTAGTCGGGTCGAAGGAAAACCTCACGCGAAGGCGCAAAGTCGCGAAGAAGGTCGTCTTGCGTGAAGGCGCAGTCGCCGCCGCTATCGGAAAGCTGGTTAACTCTCGGAGGTGACGATAATCACCCGCGATCGTTCCGCCAATTTCACTTCCGGATCCAGGGGACGCACCAAGCCGTTTTCGACGACGCCGGCCACCGCAAGCGGGCGCCGCATTCGTCGCCCGAGGAATGTCTCCACCGGCGACGAGACGGCATTGGGCTGGAGTTCAAGGGGCGCCAATTGCGGCTCTGCGGCGATCTGGTCGTCAAGGGCGCGACGTTCCGGGCTCCGCTGGTCGGTCTCAGGGCTGGTCATCGCATGCCTCGGTCAGTAGGCGGTTGCCTCATGCGCGGGCTT
>DATLQY010001122.1:0-12862 GCA_035534975.1 Pirellulales bacterium | reverse complement strand
CGATGGTCCGCGACCACCAGCCGCCGCACTTCGCCGGCCAATGCGTGCCGTGGAGAAAGTTGACGTCGATGGCGTACCAGCCGGGCAACGGCCCCGATTCGTCGAGCGGCGCCGCCTCGGCCGATAGTTGCGAAGCATCCGCCAGCGGCCGAGCTGACGCGACGGCTGCTGGCTCAGTCTCGGGCGCATCGTCCGGCGCGCCAGGGGCCTCACCCCGGGGCGCCGGCACGTCAGGTCGGCTCGCCACTGTCCCCTGTACCCTGTCACCTGTTCCCTCCCTCCGCTCCCTGCTCGCCTTACGGGCGCTCGCCTTGAGGGAATGCGAGGGACCGACGGGCGGCAACGTGTATTCGATGCCGGCCAACTCCGGGTCGATCCAACCGAACGAGGCGACGCCCAGCGGCCGCGCCTGCGGATTACGATCGAACCATTCCTTGAGGTACAGCAGGTCTTGGCCGCACGCGGTGTTGCTTTCCAACAAGTAGTTATGGCCATTTTTCGGCCCGCCGACTAGCAGGTTGAAGTAGGAAATGCTGTGGGGGTAAACCGACAAACTCGCCAGGGCGCTCGCGGCGACGCAGGTCCAACAGGTGGTGCGAAACCATAGGCGGCGACGACTGAGAGAGTCTCGGATTCCGGCGCGGACGGCCTGGGAAGGCCATCCCACACCCTGCGTCCCAGACAGGCACTTGCCGCACCAGATGAAGAGAAACGGCAAGGCCGGGATCGTGTAGCGCACGTGGTTGCTGAAGCCGGTCTGCGAGCTGACCAACGCCAGGATCGCGACGGCCGGCGCGAGCAAGTACAACTCGTTTGCAAGTCGTATCGGCCAACGGATTTCACTGGTGTCGACGGTGGCCGCGAAGTCCGAAGCATCACGCCCAGCGTGATGACTACGATGGTGGGCGGTGCCCACCCTACGCACGCCAGCCAGCACTGTCAGGTAGCAGCTCAGGCCCAAAAGCGCGAGCGTTCCTAACGGCGTCTTGATCGCCAGGCCGAACAAATGATAGTACCACCAGCCGCGCGCTTGCCAGTGCCCGCGCAAGTACGATCGCTCGCCCAACTCGAAATCGGTCCGCTGCCGGTCGATGCCCTGCACATAGTCGCGCGGCAGCGGCACCGGAACATGACCGAGCCAGGTGCCCGCGAAGCGGTTGCCGGGCCGCGGCGCGTTGGCGATCGCGATTTGGGCTTTTGTGGGTGCCACCCCACGGTTAATTGCGTTGCTTGCGCTGCGGGTTGGTGTCGGCATTCCCGAGAGGATGCGGCTCTGAAAGGGGAAGTCGGTCAGCCGCTGGAACGAGCCGGCGAAGGCATAGCCCAGGTTGATCACGACGACGGCCAGTGCGAGGATCGACAGCAATTGGCTGAACGCGCTGAAACGCGCCCGCGCGTGAAGGCCAGGCGCCGCGGCGTGAGGGGCGCCGTCTTTCGCGCGCGCGGTGGGCGGCGCCCACCCGACGCCCTTTACCAGCCAGGCGGCGGGCCAGACAAGGAAGAACACAAGCAGCGTGAATTTCGTCAGTTCGGCGAGGCCCAGAGCGGTGCCGGCGATGGCCGCAAGCGGCCAGCTTGGCTCGCGGAGCCATTTCCAGAATCGGTAGGCCGCCCAGACACCGACCGCCGCGGCGGGAACGTCGGGCTTGACCAGCGCGCCGAACCCGAGCACGAACGGGTTGAAACACCAGAGCAATAACGCCATCCAACCGGCGGCGCGGCCCCATAGGTCGCCGGCCCAGCGGTAACAAGTCCAGGCCCCCAGCAGGCAGAAGGGAACGCAGGCCCAGCGCGCGACGGTGAACAGGAAGAACGTCCGCGGGCCGTTGGCCTTGGCGAAGCGGATACCCATCGGGATCGTCTCCCGCGAGAGCGGGTCGAGCTGGTAGTTGCCCCAGTCGGTCTTCGGCTCGCAAAACGCCAGCACCGGCGCCGCCGCCACCATCCGCGCCAACGGCGGATTGACGCGATACAGTTCGAACATCGCGTATCGCCAATGGCAGATGCCCGCCGGCAGATGGCCCAGCTCGTTGAAGGTCGGGCTGTGCCGCGCGGCGCTGTACGCCAACAGGCCGGCGTGGACAAGTAACACTCCACCGAGCGCGAAGGCGTTGGCGTGCTGGCGTGGGAGTCGCATGGGGGTGTCTCGCGGTCAGCCCGGCGAGCCAAGATCGTTTGCCCCGTGATTCGGACTGACAGTATATACTGTCATGTCTTCTGTGCGCGGCCAGCCATCAGACGATGGTACTCCGCGAGTTTCGTTGGACGAGCCAGGAGTCGCGTTCTTGACGCCCGCTCGCCCGCGCATCAAGCTGAACGAATGGCCAAGCCCCTTGCCAAGCTGATTTCGATACTGACGCCCAAGCGGCGGTGGACACAGTTCTCGTTGCTGACGTTGTTCCTGATCGTGACCGTGTTGTGCGTAGGATTGAGCCTGGTCGTTACGCCGGTGGAGAGACAGCGACGAGCCGTGGCCTCAATTGAAGCCCTCGGTGGAGCGGTCTATTACGTGGAGCCCGACCATGGGGCGAGTGAGGCATTTCCCAAGCCATTCCTGCGACGCTGGCTGCCACGGGACTACTTTGATGATGTGCGGGGGATTTATCCAACTCAAGTGACGGACGCTGGGCTCGCTTACCTGCAGCCGCTGACGGGGCTGCAAGAGCTTAATCTCGACTACACTCAAGTGACGGACGTTGGGCTCGCTTACCTGCACGGGTTGACGCGGCTTAAAAGACTTTCTCTCGATGGCACTCAGGTCACGGACGCTGGGCTGGCGCACTTGCACGGGTTGACGGGGCTGGAAGCGCTTTGGCTCGACAACACCAGGGTCACGGACGCTGGGCTGGCCCACCTGCAAGGGCTGACGGGGCTAAAACAGCTTCTTCTCATGGGCACTCAAGTCACGGACGTTGGCCTAGCCCATTTACAAGGGATGACCCGGCTGGAAGCGCTTTCGCTCAACTACACCAGAGTCACGGACGCTGGGCTGGCTCACTTGCAAGGGCTGACGGGGCTAAAACTGCTTCTTCTCAACGACACTCAAGTCACGGACGTTGGCCTAACCCACCTGCAAGGGTTGCCGGCGCTGGAACGGCTTTATCTCGATCGCACTCAAGTCACGGACGCTGGACTGGCGGAACTGCAAGAGCTGGCGGGTCTGCGACTGCTCTTTCTCCCCCGCACTCAGCTTACGGATGATGGGCTGGCGGAACTCCGGCAGGCACTGCCGAATTGTCGGATCATTGGCCGGTGACGCCGCCGACCGGTGTGGCCGATGCGGGTCGTAGGGCTTGCTCGGCGCCGGTTTGTGACCAGGCGCGCACTCCGAACGGGCCGGGAGCCGCGCGCGGGTGCTTTTCGGTCCGGCGACCGTCCTGGGCACGGACGACATTCAAGCGGCGCTGGAGAGTTAGCGCGTCCAGGTCAGCGGCGCGGCGGCGCGTGGGGGGCCGTGGCACCGCGGCGACAGCGCCGCGACGCCGGCCGCGGCGCTTCACGTAGAAAAACGAATCCGAAACCCCTCCCCTTGCACTGCTGGCGACACGTGGGGTTCGAAGTAGGGTGGCCCGACGCGCGGCTTTGCGCCGCCGTTCGCGGACTCACTTTTTGGGGTATTCGGATTCGTTTTTCTCCGTTTCGCTCCCGGTTCGGCCGACTTTCTTTTGCGTCTTTTCGCTGCGCGAAAAAACGCTATTGGGGTTCGGTGGACGCGGCAGCGCCCCGACGTGCTGGGGGTCGTGGAGACGCAGGAGTTTTTGCCGCGAGCGTAACCTTCAGATGGGGGCGTACTCGCCCCAGTTCAAGATGTACACGCAACCGGCTCCGCCCGCCCCCGCGAAACGGTTAGTTCAACCCCTGTTTTTCCGGGGTTTTCGTAGTATCATGTTCAGTATTGCGACTGTAGCTTGCCTCCGTCGAGCGAAGATTGGCAGCTAGAGCCGAATGTTGATCGCAACCATTTTCCGCTCTCCCATTTTGTCTTCGCTGCCGCCTTTCGGCGGCAGCGAAGGCAAAATGGGAGAGCGGAAGGCGCATTGGGCTGGCACAGCTAGCATTCAATCAGCGCTCCACCGGGGCGAGCCCGGCGGTGGCGGAATCATTGCGAGCAGAACAAATCCGAGATTACAACCAGGCGTGCGGCAATGGTGGGCCGGCGCCCGCCGACCCGCTGCGCGGGTACCCCGGGTCTTGTCCCTCCCAACGTGCGGCGCGCGGTATGATTGAAAGGTAGAATCCCCAACTCAACGTGAGCTCCGCCACCCCCGCCCCGCCGCCGTTGCTGCACGCCAGCCGAATCAGCAAGTCGTTTCCAGGCGTCCAGGCGCTCATGGAGGTGGAGCTGCGCCTGGCGGCGGGCGAGGTTCTTTGCGTCGTCGGCGAGAACGGGGCCGGCAAATCGACGCTGATGAAGATCCTGGGCGGCGTCGAAACGGCCGACGCCGGCGAAATCCGCATCGACGGCGAACGGGTCGAGATCGACGGAGTCGACCGCGCCCGGCAATTGGGAATCACCCTGATCCACCAGGAACTCAACCTGGCCCAAAGCCTCGACGTGGCCGGAAACCTGTTTCTTGGACGCGAGCCGCGGTGGGGTGGCCCGCTGGGGTTGATCGACCGGAGAATCTACCGCGACGCGGTGGCATGCATGCGCCGCCTGGGACTCGAGTGTTCGCCCCACACGCCCGTCTCGCGGCTCTCGATCGGCCAGCAACAGCTCGTCGAGATTGCCCGCGCGCTTTCGCTCGAAAGCCGCGTGCTGATCATGGATGAACCGACGTCGAGCCTCACGCGGCGCGAGACCGAGCGACTGTTCGAGGTGATCCGCGACTTGAAGCGCGACGGCGTGAGTCTGCTCTATATTTCGCACCGCCTGGCCGAGGTGCGCCAGATCGCCGACCGCGTGACCGTACTTCGCGACGGACGGAACGCGGGCGAACTGGCCCTTGCAGAGATTTCGCACGCGTCGATCGTGCGGTTGATGGTCGGACGCGAGCTGAAGCAGTTTTTCCACCACCCCGTCGAAGCCGCCCTTCCGCCGGTCAACACGCTGCCGCCGGAGTCGACCGTGCCCGTGCTCGAAGCCAAGGGCCTGCGGCTCACGAAATCGCAGCGCCGCGACATCGACTTCGTGGTCCACGCCGGCGAGGTCGTCGGGATGGCCGGGCTCATGGGCGCCGGACGCACTGAGCTGGCCGAGGCGCTGTTCGGCGTCCGACCGCTGGTGGCCGGCGAGGTGCGCCTCGACGGGCGCACGATCCGGCTTCGCTCTCCGGCCGACGCCATCAAGGCCGGTATCGTCCTGGCACCCGAAGACCGCCGCGCCCAGGGGTTGCTGCTGGCGCAGACGATCCGGCAAAACGTCGGCCTTCCTTCACTCGACCGCCTCAACCATTTTGGACTGGTTGCCCGCAAGGCCGAACGCGAACTGGCCGAGCGGATGCGGCAGCGGTTGAACATCCGCACGCCGAACGTCGAGAAGCTCGCCGGGCTCTTGAGCGGCGGCAACCAACAGAAGGTCGTGTTGGCCAGGTGGCTGGCCCGATCGCCGCGGCTGTTGATTCTCGACGAGCCGACCCGCGGCATCGATGTGGGTGCGAAGGCCGAAATCTACTCGCTCGTGCGCGAGCTGACCGCCGAAGGCGTGGGCGTGCTGATGGTCTCCAGCGATCTGGAGGAAATCCTCGGGGTCAGCGACCGCGTGCTCGTGATGCACCAGGGCGAGCTGGCGGGCGAATTGCCGCGCGAACGAATGTCGGAACAAGCCGTGATGCATTTGGCGACCGGTGGAGAGTGCGTCCCATGAAAAAGTTGCTCGGCCTGGCCCTGTTTCTGCTGGGGCTGTACGTTCTGTTGCTGTTTTCCGACGCCAATGCGCGTTCGCTGACGAACCACTTCAACCTGGGCCGGCGAATCGGGCTCTACGGCATCCTCACGCTCGGCGCCGGCTGTCTGATCATCTCGGGCGGCATCGACCTCTCGATCGGCTCGGTCGTCGGTCTCTGCGCCACGGTCACGGCCATGCTGCTGGTCGATCGTCACTGGCACCCCTTGGCGGCCATCGCCGCCACGCTCGCCTTGGGCGTCGCGATCGGCCTGGTCAACGGCTTGCTGGTGACGAAGCTCAAGGTCCAGGCCTTCGTGGTCACGTTGTGTGGGCTCTTTATTTTTCGCGGCGCCGCGCGCTGGCTGGCGAACGATTCGGTGAAAGGATTGAAGAACCAGTTCGCCACGTTGAAGTACGTGCTCTACGAAAGCAGGGACGTGCTGGGGCTGCCGATGTCGCTGGTGATCTTCCTGGCGTTTTTTGGCGGCCCTATTCACGGTGTTCCTGCACTTCAGCGTCCACGGGCGCTATCTGTTCGCCATCGGAAGCAACGAGCAGGCGGCCCGCTACGCGGGCGTCCCCACCGACCGCTACAAGATCCTGGCCTACGCGCTTTCGTCGGGACTGGCGTCTTTCTTCGCGGTGCTTTTCCTGATGGAGCAGAATTCGGTGCAGCCCACCAATACCGGCAACTTCTTCGAACTCTATGCCATCGCCGGCGCGGTCCTGGGAGGCTGCAGTCTGCGCGGCGGCGAAGGAAACGTGCTGGGCATGCTGATAGGCACGGCCATTCTCTGGATTCTTCCCAACCTCACACGGATGTGGGGTGTCCCCTCGCAACTGGAATACACCGTGATCGGGGTCGCGTTGTTGTTGGGGGCGTTGCTCGACGAGCTGCTCCGCCGCCGCGCCAAGGCTTGAAATGCGGCATGCTTCTGTACGGGACGCCAGATGCCGTCGCGGCGGCCAATCTCCTCAACTTGCCCGTCCGAACAGCCGATCCAACCGTTAGGGTCGCTCGTCTCGCCGTTGATAGCACTTCTCGATGGCCACCCAGTTAACTTCTCTGAACACTTCGACACGCCCTCGGCGCGTCGACGCGGACGCCCTGGGGCAGCTCGGTCCCTGGCAACTGGTCCGGCAGGTCGCGGAAGGCAACCTCTGCCGCGTCTACCAGGCCCGGCCCGCTGATGGTCCGGCGAGTCGGTCCGCCGCCTACGCCGTCAAGGTGCTCTTGGATCGTTGGCACGACGACGACGCGGCCATCGAGCTGTTGCGCCGCGAGGCGACCGTGGGCCGCCAGGTGTCGCACGAGCACTTGATTTCGGTGCTCGCCGCGCACGTCGGCGGGCCACCCTATTTCGTCGTCATGCCCTGGCTCGCCGGTTCGACGCTGGCCGGTTCGCTCGCCGCCGGTCACCAGCCTCCGCTGCCGGTGGCGCTATGGCTGGCGAGACAAACGGCCGAGGCCCTGGGAGCGATGTACGCGGCGGGATGGATGCACGGCGACGTCAAGCCGAGCAACATTTTCGTTTCCACCGGCGGGCATGCGACGCTCCTGGATCTCGGTTTTGCACGGCGGCCTGAGGAGACAGGCTCGGTGGTCGATCGTTGCGTGGCCGGCACGTTCCATTACATCGCGCCGGAGATGGTCACCTCGGCCCTGCGGCCCGACATCCGCAGCGACCTCTACAGCTTGGGCGTAACGCTCTACGAGCTGCTCAGCGGCCGATTGCCGTTCGCCGGCCGCAGTCTGGCCGAGTTGGCCGAGCAGCACCGGCAGAGCGAGCCGCCGGACATTCGTTCGCTCGCGCCTCATCTGCCGCTCGCCGTCGCGCGCTTGATCCACGCACTGCTGGCGAAGGAGCCGCTCCGCCGGCCGCAAACGCCCGAAGAACTGATCGAGCGATTGGTGGTGCTAGAGATCGCAACGTTCACGGAGCGCGGGTGACCGAGCTCCTGCAACAACCATAGCTTCGTCGTCCCCCGTCTCGACCCCAACGGGGTCAAATTCCACAGCCCAGGGCGAAGCCCTGGGAATGCGAGGATATCCAACGAATTCACCCCAACGGGGTGATACCTGGCGCCAGTGCGAGTTACGCGTCGGTCGCGCCCCGTTGGGGCGTGGGCCGGGTGATTGCGGCGTTGGTTCCTAGGGCCGCGCCCTTGCAAGGTCGACGTAAAACGATGGCTGCGCCGGCCACTCATCCAAACGCGACGAGTCCCTCAATGTGTGAAGCTCTCGATCCGGTACGTCCGAGAATCGCTCGAAAAACTCGGAGACATTCATGATCGTCGCGTGGCAGGGGTTATTGCTTCACCAGCGTCACCGAACCGTCGTGCAGCGCCTTGCGCATCGCGGAACCGTCGCTGTTGGGCAAGCCGGAGCGCTGAATGAGTAGAATGGTATAAATGCCTTTCGTCGGGTCGATCCAGCCCTGAGTGCCGTAGGCGCCGCCGTGGCCGTAACTACCCGGCGAGAGGTTTTCGGTCACGCCCGTCGATTCCTTGACGATGCCGAAGCCATACCCCCAGGTGCTGCCATCGATGAAGCCGGCTTTCAGGTCGCCGGTGTGGATGCTGGTCATGTCGGCCAGCGTCTTTTCGTCGATGATTTTCGTGCCGTCGAGCGTGCCCTTGTTGAGCAAGCACCCGTACAGCCTCGCCAGGTCGTCGCCGGTGCTGAAAAGACCGCCGGCGGGCACGGGGTGTTTCGCACCACGCGCAAAGTCGAGCACTCCGCCGGGCCTGGCCACCAGCTTGCCGCTCGGCTCCTTGGCGTACGTTACGGCGACTCGCCTCAGTTGTTCCGCCGTCGGGTAGGGCGTGGTGTCGACCATGCCCAGCGGCTCGAAGATTCGAGTTGCCAGGAACGTCTCGTACGGCATGCCCGACACCACTTCGACGATTCGGCCCAACGTGTCGATGCCGGAATTACAGTAGCTCCAGTGCGTGCCGGGTTCGAACGTCAATGGCGCTTGGCTGACGGCGATGGTCGTTTCGCTCAGCGTTCGGTCGCGCTTCTGGTACACGTCGGCCATGCCGGCTGGGTAGAACGGAAGGCCGGAGGTGTGGGTCAGCAGGTCCTTCACCGCGATCGGCCGTGACGGCTTCTTCAAAGTCACGGTATCGCCCTCCTTCGACGCAAGCAGCATCTGGCCCTTGAACTCGGGCAGGCATTTCTCGACCGGGTCATCGAAATTCAGCTTGCCTTCGTCGACGAGCTGCGCGATCGCCAGGGCCGTGATCGGCTTGGTCATGGAGGCGATGCGGAAAACCGTGTCGCGCTTCATGGGGACCATGTTTTCAAGGTCGGCCATGCCCAGGACCTGGACATCGACGACGCCGTTCTTGTCGCCGACGAAAGTGACCAGGCCCGATAGATCGCCCGCATCAATGAACGGTTGCATCGAAGCCTTGAGCGTCTCCGACTGGCCCGCGGCCGGCTGCACCGAGAGCGAACACGCGAACATGCATAGCAGGAGGCGGCAGTGGATTCGCACGGGGAGTCTCCGGAGGATTGCGGGCGGAACGGTTTTGCGTCAGCTCGAAGGCGAGTGGTTAGCATAACCCACGAATGAGAGGAAAACCACGTGCGAAAAGCGCGCAGGCTGTAGATTGGGGTGATTTAGCCGAACACTCGACACCGAAGCTCTGCTTTATCGGAATTCCTTGGGAATCTCAAGGCCCATTTCCGGTCCTGCGTTTCAAGGCGGCCAAGGATTGGCGATGCCAAGAGTATTCACGAGATGATCTCTGACAGCACCATCGGTGCAACGGCCCAATCTGCGAAAGAAATCTGGCAACTGGCTTGAATAAAAAGTAGCAACAACCGGCCGAGGATTCACTCCGTGGGCAATCCTATGGCGTAGGCTCATGGCATCAGCCAAACGCTGTACCGCCTGGGCCGACGAGCAGTTCTGCCAAGCCCAGGCATTTTGAATATCGTGCAGCCCGATCGCATCGGAGATCAACATCCGAATGTTCTCCGTGTTTGGGGTATTGAATCTTCCCAACTGTCCACGCACGGAGGCGTTGAGAGCGGGCCATAGGCCAAGCGGTGGGGCCGCCGGCCGGATCGCGATGAGCGATTCGCGTACCAGTTCCTCGATGTAGGCTTCCCAGGCCGACACGCAAATGACAACTAGACCTCGATTCAAAGCGGCGACGCGAAGCGGACGACCAGGAATACCAAGTGGGAGTTGGCTCGACGCATCGTCCAAGTGATCGGCGTCGCGAAGAAGCAAGACAAGATGACCAGTAAAGGCGTTTGATGCCACTGAAAAACCTTGAAGTCGCGACGGCTTCCGAAAAAAACTACCGCTTACGCAGCACGACTTTCTTTAACGGCAACTTGTCCGGGTTGATCTTGTGCTGGCGAAGTGCCTCTAAGCCATCCGACAAATAGTCGGCCAACGGCGCCTTTCCCATCATCTGTGATACAGCGTGTTCCGGACCACCAAACGTACCTCTCAAGGTCTCGTGGTTTTCCGCCAAGTCCTCCGTCCCAAAATCTCCGCGGCCAAGATACATGATCAAAATCAACTGATAAATCATGTCCTCCGAAAGAGTTGCGAGGAAACTCCTCAGCACCTTCTCCTCGGGCGGCGGGGGCATGCTCGCCTCGAATGGATCAACAAGCGGGTAGTTAGGATGCCGCTTTGGAAGTTCGGTGGCATAGTACTCGCGAATCTTGCCAGCGAGATTGATCACCTTGTTCGCGACCTCGGAAAGTTTCAATTTACCCTCCTATCGAACTGGTTCCGCCTCGGCCTGCCCGGTCGTGACCCATTTCCCATCGATCGGGGCGAGGAGAACGCTTACCATCCTAATTATATCCGACGACCAACTCACCCAAAAGCTCCTGGTTGCTCCAGGATCAACCGCTGTGCTCTCATTCCTCCAGGAATTCGACCAGGCGTCGGTAGGTTTCTTCGGCGGTTTTCCACTTTACGGTGCGTGCGGAATGGGGGCTGGGGGCGCCTGCCGGAAGCGTGTGAGAGACGCCCAGCGCGGCGCCCGAATCAACGCTTGCGGTATTGACCACCGAGCCGATCATTTGCACACCCGTTTGTCCGGCCCCCGAGTGGCAGGAGCGGCAATCGGCCGTAAGTTTGAAGTACCGGCCGCGCGATCCCCAGTCTCGGGCCGCTTCATTCTCGAATAGCACACGATAGACGGGCAGGTCGTCCGGCTCGCGGTGCAAGCCGCCGTGGCGCATCCCGCCATCCGCCAGAGCGAGGCGCCGCTTGAGCGTGTACTTGGCGGCGTTCACGCCGTTCCCCAGGTTGGTGTCGGGATCCGCGCTTCCGTCGGCGCCCTTGAAGATCAGCAGGCGGACCGATTCGACCAGGAGCGTTGGGACCAATTGGAGGTTCGTATCAAGCGCGATCAGA
Organism: Pirellulales bacterium; assembly: GCA_035534975.1. GTDB lineage: Bacteria > Planctomycetota > Planctomycetia > Pirellulales > JAICIG01 > DATKSN01. Next base: position 1,639 of record DATLQY010001122.1, on the reverse strand, counting down.
AACTGCACGAGCGCGACTTCCGTACCCGCCGGTAGTTCTGGCGCGTCCGGATTGAGCATGATGCTGCCGTGCTGCGCCGAAGCCCGCCAGTCAATCCCTTTGGCGTCGAGCTCTCGAAGGTAATTGTCGAACTCCGGCCGCCCTTTTGGGAAACGACAAAAGACGCGGAAGTAAGAACGCCCTTGGAAGGCCCGCATGTGCAGGAAAACATAGCGTCGTTCGACATCTTCGGAACGCCGCGCCTGGAAGAAGTCGAGCTCTTGCCACTCGTCGGAGCCGGACAAGAGCGACGGCGGGAGGTAATCGCGCTTCGGATCAAAGTCGTGTGTCGCGGCAAAACATCCGGACTGAATCGCCAAGGCATAATTGTCGGGAAGCCCGCCGAGCACGTCGGCCGGGAGGGCGAGTACTTTGATCGCGCAGGCCAGTTTCCGGCAAAGGTCGTTACGGCGGTGACGGGTTTCGAAATCACCAAGACGAGCAATGTGGCGGTTCATCAAGAAATCGAACAAGGTCCACAGGTCGCGTTGGAGCAGCACTCGTTTGAGAGGATCGGTCGAGAGTTTTTCACCCTCCTGCCCGAGGAACTGGTCCAGCAACCCTTCGAGCCGCGCGACATTTGCCGACTCGTCCCAATAGGTGGTCCCTCCCCAGCCGAAAAACTCGATCCGGTCCCCACCTTCGATCCGTGCGACAGGAGGTCCGTCTCTTCGGGAGGGGAGCAGTCTGGGGCGGATGGTGACGGCCGCAAAGAGTCGGTTCCAAAGGTGCCGTGGATCGGCGTCGAACAGCGCTGGCGGCTCGGACGAGCGGAGCGACCCCGCCAACTCGCCCGTGTGGTAGTAGGCAGGGTCCTCTTCTTCGATTTCCACCGCCGGAATCGAGGATGGCGTCAGTACCATCAACAGTGTCAAACCGACGAGAACGAGCAAAGTTCGCATGGAAGGTTTCCCGGATTCGCTTGCCTGCATCTATCGCCCGATTGTCGAGAGATCGCGGCTCCAGTCAAGGTTGGCTGTTCCATGGCGGCGTTTCGTAAAGATTGTCGGCAAGTGCAGTTGGCGTCTCCGGTTACTCCCGCGGCAAAAACTCCTGCGTCTTCACGACCCCCAAAGGAAGCAGCCATCGACGGTCCGTCGGAAACCGCGCCGACTGCGCCCGGCGGGGCGGGTCGTTGCCGCTTGAGATTTGCTCCCTCCCTCACGGTCGGACGGTGCTATGTGGGTGGTGGAGCGAGAGTCGATGGAGTACCAGGAGTTTTTGCCGTGGGCGGTCGCGAGGTTTCACGGCCGCCGCCAGAAGGACTTCCCAAGGGCGTGCGGCAAACGTCGGCGGAGCACGGCGGCGCCAAGGAACGTCCGGCACCTTCCCGCACGCGATGAGTTGGGCGGCGCCATCACTGCGAGCGCTCGCCAACCAAGTCCTTGAGTCCCATCAAGCGAACCGTTACTGTCTTGTTGAGCCCCAACGACTGGTTCTTCGATGACGACACCGCGTGGATCTCAGGACGATCGATTCGTTCGCCTGCAAAAGGTCTTGGAGGTCCTGTTGTCGCGGCAAGAGATGACGCTCGAGCGCCTCGATCGTTTGCCTGAAGCGGGGCGTGGCGAATTGAAAGCGATCACGGCGGCGATCGGCG
>DATLQY010001121.1:0-11422 GCA_035534975.1 Pirellulales bacterium | reverse complement strand
CTGGCGGCCGCGCGCGGGTGACTGGCTCCTGCTGCTCTCGGCCGCTTTGCCAACTGTTCTTGCGGTGACCATCAGTGCCCGCGGGCGGAATATCTTGAGCGTCGGTTGTTTCATTTTCGCCCAAGTATTCCTGCTCGCAGCTCTGGCGCGCGTCGTGGCCCGGATCGCGCACTGGCCTGAGCGAACGATTGTGGCGGGAGTCATTCTGGGTACGTTGCTCCTACTGCACGCCGATTATGTGCGACGGCTGGATGTTCCGAGTAACACGGGGCTCCGGCTCGCCGCGGAGCATCTCCGCGCGCGCCGGCGGAGAGGGGAGCCTGTCATCGTTTGCTATCCTTTCTTCTATCTTCCCGTTCGCTATTACCTTCGCGACGACCCGGAATGCTACCTTCTTGAGCCAGAGCGCCGTCTCCTGCATTTCGAAGGGACTGCGGCGCTGGCGCACGACGACGTGATTAAGCGCGGGGAGTTGGCACGACTCGCCGCAAAGCGCGCTTGGGTCGTCGGAGACCTGGCTGGGGGGGTTAAGGGTTGGAGAGAACGAAGCCGAGTCGAATTCTTTGAAGGGTTCGGGATACGTGGTTCCGTCACGGTTGTTGAGTACGCCACGTGCGCAGCGCATCGATGACCTGGAGCGGTGGGGGCCGCATACGGTGTTGTTGAAACCGCCGCACGATCAGAGTGCGCCGCCCTGAAAATGCTCGTGGTGCCGGCGCTCTGTCCGCCTGGCTTTGACGGGCCCCCGAAGTCGTGAGACTTCGGATCGGAGCCCTCACAAATCCCGCTACCGCCCCTCGATTGGAATCCGTCATGGCGCTAGTCGAGATCACCGAGGTCGCGCAGCCGATTTTCCACACTGCGCTGATGTATAATGAACTGCGAAGGATTCTCCGACGGGTGCCGGGGGGCATTAGAGAAGTTGGATATGGAACTGAAAAGCGCTCCGGCGTTTAAGCTGGGAAACCGCGTCAAGATCCGTCACACGGCAGGAATGCGCGCTCGGATCGTCGAACTGCGCGGCCCTCTTGGCCCTGGCGATGTGCAAATCTACGGGATCCGCGTGCGGGTTACTTCGCAGCCTACGTACATTGAGGTGCGCGAGGACCAACTCGTGCTCATCGCGCCAAAGCCTGACGCGTAAGCGTCCTGCGAGTCGCCGCGCCGCAGTCGTCACGCTCCGCGTGATGCTTCCATCGCGCGGAGCGTGATGTCTACGATGTGGCCGACTCCTTGCACCTCCTTGCACTCCGGCGGTAAGTGTGGCAGGCTGATGACATCCCGCCCACAAACAAGGAGCCGCCATGCAACGGATCGACCGTGAACAAGCCCGCAAGTACGCATTCGATTGGCGCGATGAACCGCTGTTGCGCGTCGAGCGCGGCGAGAGTTTCGAGATCGAAACGTACGACGCGAGCACCGGTTTTTTCAAGTCGGCTTCCGACAAGGCGGTGCCGGGCCGGCGGCCCGGATTCGACCGCCAGCCGCCCTTGGCCAATCCCATCGGCGGGCCGGTATGTCTCAGCGGCGCCGATCGCGGCGACACGCTGGTGGTGACGATCGAGGAAATCCTGGTCGACGATTATTCGTGGATCGCCATCGGACCGCGGCGCGGGCCGCTGGGCGAATCGACCCGCTGGCCGGAACTATCTGCCGATTACACGACCAAAGTATTTCGCCACACGCCCGGCCCCAGTGGAACGACGCGCGACGGCACGCTGCACTTCGACGATCGGCTGAGCTGGCCCATCACGCCCTTTATCGGTACGCTCGGCGTGGCCCCCGATCGCGAGGTGGTCACCAGCCTCGACGGCCAGGGCGAATGGGGCGGCAATCTCGACATTCGCGACGTCGCGCCGGGCAACCACATCTTTCTGCCGGTGTTCCACCAGGGGGCGTTGTTCTACTTGGGCGACGTCCACGCCAGCCAGGGCGACACCGAGTTCACCGGCACGGCGGCCGAGACGAAAGCCACGGTGCGACTGCGGCTGGACCTGATCAAGGGGCGGAGGAGCGGCTGGATGCGCATCGAAAAGCCCGATTCGATCGTCGCGGTCCACGCCTATCGGCCCCTGGAAGTGGCCGTCGAAACCGCTACGATCCAGCTCATGGATTGGCTGATCAGCGATTATGGTTTCACGCCGACCGACGCTTACTGCCTGGTCAGCACTTGCCCCGATTTCCGGATCAACGTCTACCAGATGTGCAAGCTGGCCAAGCTCAGCTTCGTCGCCGGGGCCGAGCTGCCGAAGCGGTACCTGCGGGCGGCGCCGGGATGAAGGAGCACGGCGTCCGTCTCCTCATCTTATTTTTTACGTGGCCTGCTCGTCGCGGCGATGCAGGTCCACGGCGCGCCAGAGGTACCAACTGGCCACGGAGCGGTACGGCCGCCAGCGTTGGCCGTACCGCGCCAATTCGCCCGGCGGCGGCATCGCGGGCCTGCGGTACGTCAGCATGAAGCCGCGGCGCACTCCCAAGTCGCCGATGGGGAGCACGTCGGGCCTGCCGAGCCGGAACATCAACAGCATCTCGACCGTCCAACGGCCGATGCCGCGCACGCCGACCAGCCGCGTGAGGATTTCCTCGTCGTCCATCTTCCGCAGCCTGGTCAGGGTCGGTACGGTGCCGTCGAGTGTCTTGGCCGCAAGATCCTTGACGGCCGCCACCTTTGCGCGCGACATTCCGGCCCCGCGCAGCAGCTCGTCCGGGACCTCGACGATCGCGAGTGGGCTAAGTCCGTTGCGTCCCGGGAAGACCGCTTCGACGCGTGAGAAAATCGTCGCAGCGGCTTTGCCCGACAGTTGCTGGTACACGATCGCCCGCAGCAATGCCTGGAACGGGCTTTGCATTTTTTCCGGGCGGAGCGTGAAGGGACCGGCGCGCTCGATCACGCGGGCAAGCCGTTTGTCGGCCCGGCAGAGGGCGGCCGTGGCTGCGGCGGGGTCGAATGGGAGTTGCATGGAAGTCTCGGCGTTCTTTGGTGTTCTTTGGGTAGTGGGGTAACGGCTGCAACGCACCTGTTAGGACACCACCGTTCTTTGACGTTCTTTGACGGCTGCGATGGAACCTATTATACTGGAATATACCCATCGTTCGAGGAGTGCCTTCCATGGATCTTGCGAATATGCCGTTGCCTCCCGACCTTGAGGCGTTTGTCGCAAGCAAGGTCACGAGTGGCGAATACCCCTCACAAATCGCGGTTGTCCACGTCGCCTTGGCTTTGCTCCAACGCCGCGACCACGAGCGCGCCGAGCGTCTCGGTGAATTGCGCAAAATGGTGCAAGTCGGTTTAGATCAACTCGATCGCGGACAGGGTGAACCGTTCGACGCCGAGGAAATCAAGGCGGAGATCAAGCGGCTTTGAATCGCGACCCTTGCATCCCGGTGTAGGTACTGAAATGCCGGATGGCGTAACCAGGGGGCTTACGCCCCCGCTCGCCTGCCTTCCGCCTCCGCTAACCCACGGGCACCGTCGGTTCCTGGCCGTCATTCACCCAAACCCAACCGTATTGCATGTTGCTCGGATCGGGGCACCGACGGTAATCCTCTCGAAGCCGGCTGAGCTTGTCAGACTGGATGGCTTTCCGCGCCGCGGTTGGGTCGATTCCGAATAGCCGAGCCGCGTTGGTGCCCAGGATCTGCCGCTTGATCTCGTCGGTCAGCTCTGGGTAACCGTATTTGTCGATCAGTTCGTCCTTGATCTTCAATCGGCGCAGGCGCTCGATCTGGCTTTGTGGGCTGCCGTTCCAAATCGAGTCGGTGCCCCATAAGACATGGTCGGCGCCGGCCACCTGGATCAATTGCGCCAGCATGTGCATGCAGACCTCGGGCGCGTAAGCGGAGGTCATGTTGAACGTGCCGCCCAACTCGAAATAGATGTTCTTAATCTCGGGGTTCCGCTTCAGAACGCGGAGAAGGTCGCTCGTCCAGTGGATTTCTTGCGGGTCGCCGGTCTTGGGATCGACCACCTTCTCGCCCTGCCCGTCGGCGATCCATCCGAAGCCGCGAAAGGCCGAGTGGTAAACGATGAAATTCAAGTCGGGAAAGTCCTTGGCCGCCCGTTCCAGATCGAAAGGCGTGCAGGCCTTTTCGTTGAAGGCCCCCAAAGGCAACCCCTTGTGGACGCAGAGGTTCTTGATCCCCAGTTCGCGGGTCTTTTCCCAGAACGGGTACGCGACCTTTTCGTCGTCCATGTACCAGGCATTTTCGCCCAGTTCCGCACCGGTGTACATCTTCCAAGCGTCGATCTTGAGGTCCTTGACCTGCCGCTCCATTTCCTCGAACTCGGGCGCGCCCAGGTTGGGGCGTAATAACCCGTGCGATAGCACTCGCCGCGAACCAGCCAGTTCATTGACGAAGCGGCGGGTTTCGACCATCTGATCGGGGGGTAACGGGTTCTTGTCCCACTCGCGGCTGGGGACGCCGCTGATCACCGCCATCACCGTGTCGCTGTCGCCGAAGACCTCTTTCACGTAGTGGGCGCGGTTGAGTTGCTCGAGGCTCCGTTCGAGCGAATTACCGGGGCGGAGCCTTGCGAAGAAGGCGGTGATCGCCTTGCCCTGGGGCGAGTCGTCATACCATTTGCGGGCGACGTCGACGTGGTGCGTCTGCACGTCGAAAATGAAATCGTTCTTGGGCCATTTCTCCTCGAACGTTCCCGGCTCGTCGACCTCCTCGGCCGAAACCTGGTAGCAATCGCCAAATACCTGGTTCATCGCCACCAGCGCCGCGGCCATGCCGCTTGAACTGCGGAAGAACTCGCGGCGGCTGATCCCATGATGCTGGGCCGCGCGCTCGCCGATGGCAACGAGCCGGGCCAGGTACTCGCGCTGCCGCGGCGATTGTGGCGGCGGCACGAACTCCTCGTTCGAAGCGATCCGCGCCGGAATCGGCGGCAATACGTCCGCGCCGGCATCGAGCTCACACTGTCGCACCCACATCGCAGTTTTCCTTGATTGGTCTCGGCGGGGCTTACGGTTTACCGATGCAATACAGACGCTGGTCCGAGCGCAAGAACAACTGTCCATCGCTCACCGCCGGACTGGCATTGAACACGCTCGTGTCGTCATCGATCAGATTGTGGGCCAGGAGTTCGAACTTCGGCTTGGCCGCGACGACGTACGTGCCGTTGTTGCGCGACACGTAGTAGATCTTGCCGTCTGCCACGGTGGGCGAGGCATAGATTCGGTCGGGCGATGGTGTGAGCCTCTCGCCGTAGACCTGCCGGCCGGTTTCAGCGTCGGCACAGTAGGCGATCCCGTCGCTGTCACCGACCCAATAGAGGTGACCGTCGTGGTAGACCGGTGACGAAACGTTGGAGCCTTTCGGCGTCCGCCACAGTGGTTGCACCTCGCCCCGGCCGCCCGCGCGGACCGCGAGGCCCGGCTTACCACGGCCGCCGATCGCGTAAATGACGCCGCCGTGGGCGATCGCGCTGGGGCAGACGTAGTCTTCAATCCCTGGACTGCTCCATAGTTCGTTGCCTGTTTGCGGGTCGAACGCCAAGACACGGTTCTTGACGCTGACCACCAGTTCGGCAGCGCCCGGTAATGCGACCACCAGCGGCGTGTTCCAGGCCCTGTCCATACCGCCGGCGCGCCAGACCTCGTGCCCATCGTCCTTGTCGAGCGCCACCAGCGACCCGCTCTCGACGCCGGCGTTTACGATCACCAGGTTCTTGAAAAGCACCGGCGACGTGCCCGAGCCCCAGTTGTGCGTCCCTTCGCCGACACTCGTGCGCCAGAGCGGTTTCCCCTCGAGGTCGAAGGCAAACACGCCCGATCGGCCACAAAAAACGAACAACCGCTGACCGTCGCCCGCGGGCGTGCTCGATGCGTAACCGTGCAGGGGCAGGTACTTTCCCCCGTAGGCCTGGTCCGGTAGCGTGGTCTCGATATCGGTGTTCCAGGCAATCTGGCCATCGTCGCGCTTGACACAGACAAGATGTCGTTTGAGGCTTTGCATATTACCCACCGTCTCAGCCCCCCCCTGTCCGTAGCCGCTATAACAAGTCAAGTAAACGCGGTCACCCAGCACGATTGGACTTGAGGCGCCGAAACCCGGCAAATCGGTATTCCAGACCATTTCGTTTCGGTCGCCCCAACGGGATGGCAGCCCCTTCTCATCGCTGGTTCCAAGCCCGCCCGGCCCGCGGAACTGCGGCCAATCGGCTCCCATGGCGACCACGGCGCAGCATGCAATCGAGCACAGTCTCCGCACGGTCGAGTTCATAAAAGCCTCCGAAGTCGCTGTCTAGGATGGGTTCTCGTCGATTCTTGCCTAATGTCCCGGCTCCGCCATATCGTAGCGTTTGCCGTGAAGGAGTGTCCAGACTTGCCCCGCTCGATCTTGCGCGATACCTTACAGTGAGAGCAAGCGGGCGGTAGCTACGAGGATTTTCGCTGATGCAACCCAATTCACCTCAATTAGACGAGCACGGGTTCCCTATTCCCCCCACTTTCGCCGGCGCCGGGGACCCACGCGGTCGAGTGGGCCGCGTCGGCCGACACGCCTGGCGCACCGCGTTGGTCTTGGTGTTCATGGTCTTGCTCGGTACCGCCGCCGTGCGCCATGGCGTGGTCGATTCGGTCAAGGAGTTGCTGGTCCAGCAGTTTCTCCACTCTGCTCAGAAACAGGCATTACAGGACGACCTGCCGGGGGCCTTGGCCAAGCTTGACTGGGTTGTCGCCTGGGCACCCGACGAGCCCGATGCTTTCGAGATGCGCGCCCGCTGTCGCTTGGGGATGAACGACTTGCAGGGGAGCCTGGCAGATTTCAACCGTGTGATCGAGTTGGACGGCCGGTCCGCGTCTGCCTACTCGGGACGCGGGGGCGCCCTGCTACGGCTGAACCGTCAACGAGAGGCAATCGACGACCTGACGCAAGCCATCAAGCTTAGCCCTGAGCACGATCCGGGGCCGCGTAACGACCGGGCCTATTTTCGGGCGATCGCCGGAATTGAGTTGCAAGAGGGTCTGGACGACGTCAACGCGGCGCTGGCCCTGGTCCAATCGCAACTCAACGCAATCCCAACCGAGCGCGAGCACCCCAGGATGAGACTGTTTCGGGCCCGTCCGAATAGGGAAAAGGCTATGTACCTCGACACGCGGGGCACGCTCTATCTGCTGCTTGGTGAGAACGACAAGGCCCTCAGCGACCTGGAAGAGGCGCTTGACCTGGCCGAGGATTCCATGCGGGTGATGTTCGATCAACATCCCTACGTCCAACGCATCCGATCGCGCGAGTTGGCGGTGATGTACCACCACCGTGGCCAGATCCATCAAATGTTGGGCAACACCGAGCAAGCCCAACGCGACCTTCGACGGGGCCAGGAATTGGGCTACAACCCTGCGGATGGCGTGTATTGACCTTGTCGCGGCTGCGCGGAAGTGTTACCAATCGGCGGCGCGGTCGTCGATGTGAGAAACCGCGAAGCCCCTTGCACGGATCCCGCGGCATTGATCGCACAAGCCCCTCAAATTGCCGACGCTCGTGGCACGATGGGCCAGGAAAACCATCCCCACATCTCCTCCGTATCCCCACATCCCCTACAGGTTCATTGGCAGGTAGCGAGTGGTTGGCGAGAGTTGCTTTTGGGCCCCCATGGCCTGAAGCTCGACGAATGGCTGAACCAGGGGCGCGCCCTGGTGGTCAAACGTGGACCGCTTCGCACGATCTACCGGGTCGATCTGGCCGAGCGGACCTTTTTCGTCAAGCACGTCCATTGCACCCGGCTCTGGCAAGCGGGCAGAAACCTGTTGTTGGCCAGCGCCTCGCGACGTGAATATGCCCGCGCCGTCGAGATCGCACGGCGGAGCGTGCCCACCGTTTCGCCGGTGGCCGTCGGTGAAAGCCGCCTGCTTGGACTGGTCCACGACAATTATCTGGTCACTGAGGCGGTCCCTTGTGCTTGTACCTGGGAGCATTTCACGCGCGAATTGCTGCCGCGATTCACGGCGCCCGAGCAAATCGTATTGAGGCGGAAGCTGTCGCTCAGCTTGGCGCGGCTGTGCGCGACGGCCCACCGCGCCGGAGTGTTCCACGACGACCTGCATACCGGCAACGTGCTGGTTCGCGCCGATACCTGTTGCGCCGATCGCCGCGACCCGCGTTTGCCGGAATTGGTGCTGATCGACCTGCCGGGCGTGCGTCTGACGGGCAAGGGAAATTGGGCGCGCTCGGCTGAAGCTCTGGTACGATTGGGCGCGGCCTGGCTGGGCCGCGCGTCGGCCGGCGAAGTAGGGCGGTTCTGGATGGAATACCTGCGCCTTCGGAGCGATCTGCGGTTGGCCGAACCGCGCGAGGCGGCGGCCCGGATCGCCGCGCGAATTGGACGACAAGCCCGGCGGATCGCTAGGAGCCGTGACAAGCGATCGTTGCGCGACAACCGCGATTTCGTCGCCCTGCGCCATGCGTCAGCCAGGGGCCACGCTGTGGCCGATGTGCCTCGCGACATCTTACGGCAGTGGTTGGACGATCCCGATCGCCTGCTTCGAAAAAACGCCCATCGGCCGATCAAACTGACTCATCGCAGTGTGGTCGTCGAGGCTGAGTTTCCTCTTGCCGGCGGGCCGGTGCGCGTGGCATTCAAGCGCGTGCGCGCCAAGAACTGGTGGAAATCACTCCTGTTCCTTTTTCGGCGCAGCCCGGCGATGAATGCGTGGCGTCGCGGACACTCGCTGTTGTCGCGAGGGATCGCCACCTCTCGTCCCCTGGCCGTCTGTCAGAAGCGGCGCTTCGGTTTGCGTGGCGATGGTTACCTGGTCACCGAATGGATCGAGGGAGCGATCAACTTGCACCTGTACGGCTGGCAAATCGCCGTTTACCCGACCGGCGAACGCCGTCGGCGCGCGCGGCAATGCGCCGCCGCCCTGGGGCGATTGTTGGGGCGGATGCACGCCTGGCACGTATCACACTGCGACCTCAAGGGTTGCAACCTGGTGGTGGTCGAGCGCGCCCTTGACATTGCTGCGTACGTCGTTGACGTCGACACGGCGCGGATCGCGCGGCGGCTCGGAGCGGCCGAGCGGGCCCGAAACCTGGCCCGACTGGCCACCAGCCTTGCAGCGCATCCCTGGGTGACGCGGACCGACCGGCTGTGCTTCGTGCGCGCCTATCTCGGCGAGTTGCGTGTCATGGGTGCCGATCAGCCGTGGGACTTCAGCGATTGGAAGACCGTCTGGCGCCGGGTCGCCGCCGGCAGCCAGGTCATAACCCGGCGCATCGAGAGCCATGGCCGGCAGGTGGCGTGAGTGGGAATTAGGCGGCTTTAGGCGTTAGGAACCAGACGCCCAAACCCAACCGCCTAGTAATTCTTGCGCGAGCCGAATCCACGCATGAAGAACGCGCCGATCACGACGACTCCCAGGAGGGTGAATAGCCACTCCTGTGGGCCGAAATGGCTGACTGCCTGCATGACTGACCGGATGATTTGCGACACGTTCCGCGGCCCTCGCGACGATTTGGCGATGAACGGACGCCCTGGTAAAGCCTACTTCACAGTGAGGTGAGGTACCACCGCGAATTACGGCGCCCTGGCCGACGACGCGATTCGAACCTGTGCCGCGCCTGCCCCATGCGCCAGTCATAGCGATTTTTCCGATTTTGCCCTTGCCCTGCGCCCTCGAATTGTGTAACGACACACGGTGAAAACACGCCCAAGACGGTGCGTGCCTTGTGAATCGACCGCGACCGTACTGAAACCGCCTCCTAGACTCCACTCGCCCTTCCACGCTCGCGCTCGCCGGTTCATCGACCGAGAGCAAGGAGGCCAGCGTGGTAGCCCGGCAGACGTCATGGAGGGCCCCCGCTCCGTCCCGCTCACGGCGGCTGCTCCGCCGGACGATCATGGCGGCGGTGCTATTTTTGGCCGCCGAAGCCGTTTTGAGGCTGGTTGAACGAGCCCACGGCGGCCGACTACCAGGCGAACACTTCGCCGCATCCCTCAAACTTCCCCCCGGCAGCCAATTCGCGGGCCGATCGGTCAATCGCCTGGGATATTGGGACGATGAGTTCCAAGTCGAACCGCCGCCGGGGGTGTTTCGCGTGGCCGTGCTCGGCGACGGCCTGACGTTGTCGGGGTCGTACAAGACGAATTGCTTGTCACTGCTCGAACCGTTGGTGCCGGGGATCGAGATTTACCATTTCGGCTTGCCGCGAGCGGGCCCGCGCGAATTCGCCGCGCAGTTCGTCCTGGATGTGGCCGAGTTTCAGCCCCACCTGGTGCTCGCCTTCTTCTCCGTTGGCGACGACGTCACGGGGCAATCGCACTCGCACGCGGCGTTCGATTGGCACGGTGTGCGGCTGGCGCGGCTGGTGACGGAATTGCTGCCCGAACGGCCAAGTAAAAATACCGTGCTCGACGGGGCGTCGGCTGCGGCCGACTACGAAGACTATTTACGCCAGTGTGTCCAACGGCTAGCCGTCTGCCGCACGCCGATCGATGACGAGCTCGATCGTCTGTGGCGCCAGTCGCTGGCGCAGCTTGGCGACCTGCTCAGGCAATGTCGCCGCCGCGAGCTGCCGCTGGCTTTGGTGGTGGTGCCGGTCGAGTACCAGGTCGATCGACGCTTGTGCGAGACGCTCAGGCGACGAGCCGGTTATGAACCAGGCCAGCTCGATTTGGAATTGCCGCAGCGCCGATTGGCGCAATTCGCATCCGCTCACGATTTGCCCCTGATTGACTTGCTCCCCCATCTTCGCGCGTCCGAAAAATCGCCCTACCTGCGTCAGGCCTCGAATTGGAACGACGAGGGCCACGCACTGGCCGGCCAGGCGCTTCGCGGTTTGCTGCAAGCACACTTTGGCGAAACCATCGCGGTCGTCCCCCGGCCGGCTGCCGAGACGGTCATGCGGCCAAGGCAGAGTGAAGCAGACTGACCTTGACCGCCCTGCGAACCGCGATGACACTACGCTCGACACGTCTTCGGCAGGCAGTTGGAAAACGACATCGAGATCTCCGTCATGCGTCTGCTGACCCGCTATGTGCTCTGGGAACTGCTCAAAGTGTTCGTCGTCGCACTGACGGGGTTGACGCTGATCATGCTGGTCGGCGGGCTCTTCAAGCAGGCCCGCGATCAGGGGCTGGGGCCGGCACAAGTCGTGCGGGTGATCCCCTTCGTACTACCCGATATGTTGCGGTTCACCATTCCCGCCACGATTCTCTTCGCCGTGTGCAGCGTCTACGGTCGAATGTCGGGCTCGAACGAGGTGGTGGCCATCAAGTCGCTGGGCATCAACCCGATGGCGATTCTCTGGCCCTGCTACATCTTTTCGACCTTCCTGAGCCTGGTGACCGTGTGGCTCAACGACGTGGCGGTCACCTGGGGACAAGCGGGCGTGCAACGCGTCGTCATCGAATCGGTCGAGGAGATCATGTACAGCATGCTGAGCACACAGCGTTTGTACAACGCTCCCAACAACA
>DATLQY010001120.1:0-7847 GCA_035534975.1 Pirellulales bacterium | reverse complement strand
AAGCGGTGCTGGCTCGGCCAGGACCAAAGCACCATGCGATACGCGGGGACATCACGGCCCACACCGTTCATCACCTTGTCGGCGATTCTCAGCGCGAGCCTACGATTGACGGTGTCGCCGTGGACGTAGAACGTGGTCGTGAGCGAGGGTTCGACGCCGGCCAGGAACTGCTCGAGCGACTTGCGCACCAGTTGGCCGTTTTCTTGCTTCCAATAAGTGATCTGGTTGACTCCACGATCGAGGCCCTTGCAAACCGGGGCGTGGCGGGTGTTCACGACCCAAAACTCGCGGCGGTACGGCGCGCATTCGTCGGCGGCGACAGCCGGCCAAGCGAACGTGGCCAACCACCCCAGCATCACCAAGCCCAGCACCAATCGGCCCGGCTCTAACCGGAAAAGCGGGCCCACGCGGCGGCGGAGGTGCGCGTGGGTCCGTTCCATGGTTCATTCCCATCCATCCTGGTTCGATTGTCCAAGATGGTCATCGACACGCGCCGCGCGTGCTCTGGAATCGCGACTACGATTGAGTGAATGAGCGTCGCAAGAATCGTTACGATCCGCACAGTCCACATCACGGTTGCGGCGATTCGGTTTCTTCCGTCGTTGTCGGCACCTCCGTCGTTTCCGCCACCTCCGTTGCTGCGTCAGGTGTTTCCGCCGACGAGGGCCGCAACCGGTCCAAGAGGTCGCGAAGCCGTTTCTGGTTGGTTTCTTGCACGAACGGGTTCTCGTCCGGGGGCGAGCCACCTCCACCCATCATGCCGCCTTTCATCATGCCCGGCGGGGAAACGCCGCCGGCTGGCCCGCCAGCGGCGCCTCCTATGCCATCCATGCCACGGCCACTCGAAGTTTCGCCACGAAACGACTCCATGGCGGCCAAGGTGGTCTTTTGCTCCTGGTTCAGGATTTCATGAATCGTGTTGAGGTGCGCATTGGCTTCGTCGCACGTCATTTCTTCGGCACGATCGAGCTCTGCCAATGTCGCGGTGATCCTCAGCGATTGCCCGGGGTCCAGTTCGAACTGCAATCTGGTGAGGAACTCGATTTTGCCGACGAGCGATGTCAGGCTGATTTTCTCACGCGCGCCCCCCACGTCCCCCGTACCACCGCCCATCATGCCCGATCCGCCGCCACCCATTCGAGCCATCATTGCCCGCAGGTGCTTCTCGTACTCCTTTTGAAAGATGCACTGCGTTGGGTCAACACCCATTCCATCGATCGTTGCCCGCATGTTCTCGGTAAGGCCACTGGACGTATTCGAATACGGCAATTCATATCCGACGGCGCGCATCACCTGAAACGTCACCCCCCCATCCAATATCGAACCGATGATGATTGCGGCGAGCCAAACGGGCACGGGCCGGCGAATGAAACTCGTCTGATCGTTCACGTTGGACACGGCTCGACTCCATCGTTAGGTTATGGGGGGACATACCCGTGCTTTGGAAGCGCGGTTACGATTGAGTGAGTGTACGGTGCCTCAAGAAACGTTACAATCCGCACGAAATTAACGAAGTCCCTGTCACGGTTTGGCCGATTGGACTTCTTCCGTCGCCTCCGTTGCGACGGGTTCTTCCGTCGCGTTGGACGTTTCGGCCGACGAGGGCCGTAGCCGGTCCATGAGGTCGCGCAGCCGCTTTTGGTTGGCTTCCTGCTGGAACGGGTTCTCGTCCGCAGGCGGACCGCCGACACCCATCATGCCACCTCCCATCATGCCCGGCGGGGGACTACCGCCGCCTGGGGCTGCACCGGCGGCTCCTGCCGGTGGCGCGGCGGCGCCTCCCATGCCTCCCATGCCTCCCATCATGCCCCCTCCCATGCCACGGCCGCCCGAAGATCCGCCGCGAGGCAATTCAATGCCGCCCAAGGCGGCTTTCTGCTCGTCCGTCAGGATCTCTTCCATCGCATCGAGGTGCGCTTGGGCTTCGTCGCCGGTCATTTTTTCGGCTTGATCAAGCTCAACCAACTTCGCGGCGATCGTGTCCGCTTGCGCTGGGTCGAGCTCGATGCGCAACCCTTTACTGAGCAATTGGAGTTTGCCTACGAGCGCCGTCAGGCTCCGCTTCTCACGCGCCCCCCCCCCGCCTCCCATGCCCCCGCCCATCATGCCTCCGCCCATCATGCCTCCGCCACCCATGCCTCCGCCACCACCGGCCATCGGGGCCTGCATGCTGGTATCATTCTGATCCGGCACCTTATAGCCAACGGCGCGCATCACTTGGAACGTCACCCCCCCGCCCAATAAGGTACCGATGATGATCCCGGCAAGCCAAACGGGCATGGGCCGGCGAATGATACTCGTCTGATCGTTTGCGTTCGAATCGTCGGACATGATTCAACTCCTTGGAATGGGGGCTATGATGGTAAATGACTCATTGATCGACCCGGCGGTATTGGCCCTGGTTCGCAGCGGCAAGCGAAAACAAGAAAATGTCGAACACTGAGCCCGGCAGGCCGACGCCGATGCCCAGCGTGTTGATCGAAACCAGCCGGTCTTGGTTCAGCATCGTGATCGCCGCGACGATCGCGGTGGGATCGCTGAGGCTGCCGCCGCAGGGCTGGCCGTCGGTCAGGAAATAGATTGCCTCGACGTCGAACGCCATCGCGGCAAGCAGCGCATCGTGCGTGCAGGTATTGCCGATGGCGAATTGCGGCAGGACGAAGGCCGCGGCCAGGGCCTTGTTCTCCCGCGAGGCGACCTGAAGGGTGTCGCTCCAGGCCGCAACGCCCCCGTTGAACACCAACACGTTGAACCTCACGCCCTCCGGCAATCCGGCAATGGCGAACAAGAGCTCTCGTTTCGCGGCGTCGAGCCGCGCTCCGCTCATACTACCCGACGTATCGATCACGAACATCAGCCGTTGCGCATAGATCGGCAGGCCGTAATACTTTGTGGGGGCGGCGGCGTAAAGCGGAGCGTACACCGTCGCCGGACGCGGCAGCAAGGCGCGGCCCGTCGAGTCGGACATCGAGTGGTTAGCCTGGCTAGGCTCGGACGAGCGGCTAGCCTGGGTCGAGAGGTTGGCCCGGGTCGAGCGGTTTGCCCGGGCCGAGCGGTTTGCCTGCCACCACGACCGCCACTGGCCGGCGTCGAGCGCGTGCGGCTCGCCGCTGATCGTCGTGAGGTGCCGCGCGATGTCGGCCTGGACCTCACCGTCGACGCGTCCGAGGATTTCCACGAGTGCGTCGATCGCCTCCGGCCGCTCGCTGAGCGCCAGCGCCCGCACGACCGCCCGGCGAACCGCGAACACTTGCTCGAACACGGCCAGCTTCGAGAGCTTCCATAGGGAGGCCAGGCTCGTCGAATCGGCCTCGAGACCTAATTCGCCCGCCAGGGTGACCAACATCGCACGTCCGCCGGGCTGCCGAACGGCCCCATCGAGTAGTTCACCGGTTGCCAACCGCACGGGCTTCAAATCCGACGCGAGCAGCAGTCCCAAGGTGCCGCAGGTCACTTCGTCAGCCGCTTGTTTGCCCAGCGCCTTTTTCACGCGGTCCAACAGCATGTCGCAGACTTCCTGGTCGCCGACCCTGGCGAGCAAAGCTCCGTACGACGCGTGCCGGAGATCCGCGAAGGGGCTCGCCAGCCCGCGTTCCACAAGCAATTTCACGGCGGTAGCGGCGGGCAATTCATCGACTTTCGCGACGGCCGCGGCGCGGGCCCGCGGCTTGGAGCTTTTCAACTGACGCAAGATCGTCGCCATCGATCGCCCGGACGGCGATTTCGCCTCGGCGGCAAGCGACGCCCCGCCGCGCGCGGCCGATAAAATTAGACCGATGGCGATGGCCAACAACCAAAACGCGCGGGCGGTACATCGACGATCAGGCACGGCTCTCAACCTCACGCCGCTTGTGTACGAACCCCTAGCATGACGACAATCGCACGGGAATGCAACCATATCATGAACGATTGCCCGGTCGGGCGGATAGCGGTACGATCGGCGATGATGAACGAACATGCGGATGAATTGCTCGAGCGGTTCTACCGGCACGAGCGCCGGGCATTGGCCGAGATCATCACCCGAATTGAGGCGGGCACCTCGCCCGCCGCCCCGTCTCGGCGAACGGGACCGTTTCGAGTGGTCGGCATCACCGGCAGCGGCGGCTCCGGCAAGAGCACGCTCATCGCGGCATCGATTGCCCACCTGCGCCGAGAGGGTCGCAGCGTGGCCGTGCTCGCGTGCGATCCGCAAAGCCCCCTGACCGGCGGGGCCTTGCTCGGCGACCGGATACGTGTGCGCTTCGACGCCGACGACGAAGGCGTCTACTTCCGAAGTCTTTCGACCCGCGGCGCGCAAGGCGGAATCTCCGCTTCGATCGGGCCGGCGATCCGCTGGCTTGACGCGTTCGGATTCGACGTGGTGCTCATCGAGACGGTGGGAGTCGGTCAAGACCAGGTCGCCGTGCGCGACGTGGTCGACACGCTCGTGCTGTTGGTCACGCCCAACTCGGGCGACGAGGTCCAGTGGGAGAAAGCCGGCCTGCTCGAAGTGGCGGACCTGGTCGTGGTCAACAAGGCCGATCTGCCCGGCGCCGACGACGTGCGGCGGCAATTGAACTCCGCGTTGTCGCTCGGGGGAGCGCACGTTGCGGTGATGGCCGTGGTCGCCGCCTCCGGCGAGGGCGTGGCCGAAATGTGGAAAGTGATCGATGAGCGCGCGTCGAAAGTCGCGCCGCATAATTAGGCCAATTCCAGAACGGCCGCGAAACCGGCAATGCCGCGGCAGTTTGTGGAAAGGCTTCAGGCGGCCAGCAGATTGAGGTACTTATGAATGTGATCGGCAAGCTGGCCTAACTCAGCATTGGCACGTCGACCGAAATCGGGCTCTTTCACCATCAACTCCCGCGCGGCTTCCAGTTCTCCGTGCAGGCCATTAGCGCGAGTGTACTCACCAAGCCTTGACGGCATGATACCCCAGTTCTTGTGGGCCGATGAAAACTCCCAAGGTATCGTGCCGTTGAACGACTGCACTGCGCGTCTGATCCGGTCGGCACCGTCAGAAGACGGCCGCTTGTACCTCCAAACGATGATCGGCGGATACGCAAGATCTGAGGCGCTCATCTTGAGGGCGGGCCGTCGAGACGCCCATTCGAATTCCCCCAACTCCGACAAGACTTCCATTATCTCAGCCATTAGACTCACCTAGAATTTCAAAATCGTTATCGAAACGCCGGGGTTCAATTGTCGGAGTAGTCGCACGTAATCGGACTTTGGTATCGCAATCATTTGTAATCGAGGATCAAATACGTAACGACTATCGGTATACACTTCGTGGAACGCAAAGTCGGTACTGATGCCGGATGCCTCAGGGACGTGCAACATCACCCTGGGTCTTGGAATGATCCGTAGAACGCCGCCCTCCTTCTCAGCGGCATGGAATAACTCTTCCGCGAGCTCTTCGCAGCTCACCAGCGGATTGTTGACGTGGCGTTGAAACTCTTCCGTTTCAAGTAGCGCCACCGTCCTCGCATTCGGCGGGTGCGCTGGGTTCGGCGGACGAAACTCGTATGGCACGCCGCCTGCCCCCGTGCATTAGTGTCTGTTCTACATCCATTTCCATTATTTGACAAAATCGCCGAGGATTCAAGTACCGCTCCCCAAAGGGCTCGGCATTCCAGGCCGCCTTCTACCCTCTTTTCCGCCATTTTGCTATCCTTGGGGCCGGTTGCGGTGTTCCTAGGAACGGAGAGAAACCATGCCGGTGACGGTCGAGTCGATGGCCCGTTGGTGTCAAACGATGCTTGGAGCGGAGCAATCCGCGCCCCGCTTGTCGCTCGACGACTATCTGCGCGCGGTCCCGCGGCTTGATTCGCTCGACGACGTGCCCAGTGGCAC
The DNA here is from genome assembly GCA_035534975.1 of Pirellulales bacterium. Lineage (GTDB taxonomy): Bacteria > Planctomycetota > Planctomycetia > Pirellulales > JAICIG01 > DATKSN01. The sequence goes on along the minus strand of DATLQY010001120.1, from coordinate 2,012 downwards.
GCCTGTGCTGGTCCGGGGCGATCTCGACGCCAAGCCAGGGGCCACGATTGGCTTGGGCGACGTGCGGCTTCGCTCGATGGTCGAAACGCTGTCCCATGGTCGCCGCCGCGGTTGGAAGCAAATCATCTTCGGCCATGTAGGCCGCAAGCCGGAAGGTAGCCTCGTGGCCGTGGGTAAGCGGCTGAGTGAGCTGCTCGATTGCGACGTGCCTCTCGTGACCGATTGGCTTGACGAGGGAACTCTGACAGTTTCCACCGCCGCGGCACGGACCATTGCCGACGCGGCACCGCGCAGCGTGCTCTTGCTCGAAAACACCCGGCGCTATGCGATCGAGCGGGTGCTATGGAAAGCCACGCTTGCCGACGTCGAAGGGCTGGCGGGGCGATTGGCGCAATTCGCAAACGACGTCGCCGACAAATTGGCAAGGATTTACGTCAACGAAGCCCTCTCGGCCGGCAGCCTGGACAGCTCGACCACGATCGTGCCGGCCGCGATGGACCGCGTGGCCCTGGGCCGGTACGTCGCCAGCGAATTCGATGGCCCAATGCGTCGCTGTTTGGCGACCCGTTTGGTCGTCTTCAGCGGTCTTAAGTCTGACAAGCTCGACGATCTGGAAGCAATGATCGGCCGCGGCGCGATCGGTTGGGTATTCACGGCCGGCTCGCTGGCGATGGCGCTGATGAAGGCCGCCGCGCAACTCGAAGGGATCGAGTTCCACATGGGCGTTGCCGAGGATCCGACGCACCAGGACAAACCCTACTTCATCGCTCCCGATCGCGTCGATCAGGCCCGCCGAATGCTCCAGGCGGGACGCGAAAAAAACATCCGCTTCGTGCTCCCCTGCGACTTCGTGCTCGAAGACGGCCGCGCCGCCGAATTGATCGGGCCGGGCCATCAGCAATTCGACGTGGGACCCAAGACCAGCGCCCTGTTCGAGCGGCAAATCGGCGCGTTTATCGACGAAACGCGCGGCGCGGCGGCCGGCCAGCCGGCGGTCGCTTTCCATAACGGTGTTTTTGGTATGTTCGAAGACCCCAGGTTCGAGGAGGGCACGCGGCGTTTCGTGGCGCAGTTGAAACGCATGACGGACGCGGGTATTGAGGTCTACGTCGGAGGAGGCGAAGGCGGCACGGCCTTGGAACGCTACGGAAAGCCCGCTTGGGTGACCCATTGCTTCACGGCCGGCGGGACCGTGCTGGGCGCTCTCGGGGCCAACCCCGTCCCCTATTTGCAGGCGATGCGAATGGCCGCTCAACGCTGACGCACTCGGCGACAGAGTGCCACCAGCGCGTCGAGCGCCGCGCGAACCTCGGTTTCCGGTCGGCGATCGCGAATGGCGCGCTCTACGGCCGCCGTCGCGCCCGTGAGCTGGTGAAATCCATGGCTCCCCGCCGAACCCTTCAATTGGTGCGCCATGTCCGCCAAGGCGTCAAAGTCGGCGGCGCCGGCTCGTTCAAGCATGGTTTCAATCCGGCCTGGCATTTCGTCGACGTAACGGGCGATGACCTGGCCCAAGTCGGCATCTTCGGCCAGCGACGATTGGAGACGGCCGTCGATCACGTTCGGTTGGCTCATGGACAAGCGTAGCCCGTGCTTTCGCCGCCATCTCCATAATCTCCTCCTTGTCTTCACGTCTCCGCATCGCCTTTTTCCGAAACCGTCACATCCGAGAACGTCCCGTGAATCCGGCACAACCCGAAAGTCGCAACGATGCGGCAATTCCCTTCTAGCTGGTAATTTCGGAAAGTCTCTTGCCTAGTTAACGCGGCCGGCAAAGTTCGACGATAGCTCCCCATAGCTGCAGCCTAGAACCCCTAGTTTCCAAGTTTACTGCTCCCACGTAGGAGACCTCCCCATGAAAACAAAGCTGTTTTTTTCGATTCTCGCCGTCGCTGGTTTCGTGATGGCCAGTGCCAATAGCGCCGACGCGGGTTTGTTCCGCAAGAAGGGCTGCTGTGAGCCGACCTGCTGCGAACCGACCTGCTGCGAGCCGACCTGCTGCGAGCCGACCT